>QHSM01000236.1 GCA_003221595.1 Candidatus Rokuibacteriota bacterium
GCCCGGTTCGAGACCGCGCTGACGCAGAAGATCGCGTGGTTCGGCGGGCGCCTCTTGCCCATCCAGTACGCGGGCGGCTCGCCGCGCGTCGTGGCCGACACGCTCACCGCGCTCCGGCGCGACGGCGCCGAGGTGCTGATCGTGGCCGGCGCGAGCGCGCTCGATCCGCTCGATCCGGTCTTCGGCGGGCTCACCCTGCTGGGGGCCCGCATGGAGCGGCACGGCGTTCCGGCCCATCCCGGCAGCCTGCTGTGGCTCGCGATCTGGGACGGAAAGGCCGTGCTCGGGATGCCGACCTGCGGCATGTTCTCGCAGGCCACGACGTTCGACCTGGCGCTGCCCCAGATTCTCGCCGGCGCGCACATGGACAACCGCGCGCTGGCCGAGCTGGGCCACGGCGGGCTCCTGTCGCGCGACATGGCCTATCGCTTCCCGCCGTACAAGACGAACGCGGCCCGGGGCGAGCTCGAGTGAGCGCTGCGGCGCACGGTGTCTACAGCGACGTCATCCGCGAGCGGTGGCGCAAGCCGCGGCATCGCGGCGAGGTGCCCGGCGCCAACGCCGTCGCGGAGGACGTCAACCCCCTCTGCGGCGATCGCGTGCGCATGATGCTGACGGTCGCTCCCGACGGGCGTATCGAGGCGGCCGGGTTCATCGGCGACTCGTGCGCCATCTGCACGGCGTCGGCCGACGTCGTCGCCGACCTGGTCACCGGCCGGTCGCGGGCGGACGCCGCGGCTCTCGAGGTTGCCGACGTGCTCAACGTGCTCCAGTCGGAGATCCGCCCCACGCGGATGCGCTGCGTGACCCTGCCGGTGTCCGTGCTGGGCCAGGCGCTCAACGGGAGCAAGCGGGCATGAGGCTCGACGAGCAGACGCGCCCGGACTTCCCGATCCTCCAGCGGATCGTCAACGGCCATCCGCTCGTCTACCTCGACTCGGGCGCATCGAGCCAGAAGCCCCGCTCCGTGATCGAGGCGATGAACCGCTACTACGAACGGAGCCACGCCAACGTCCACCGGTCGATCCACACCCTGGGAGAGGAGGCGACCGAGCTCTACGAGCTGGCGCGCGACTCCGTCCAGCGTTTCATCGGCGCCGCGAGCCGGGAGGAAGTCGTCTTCACCCGGGGCACCACCGACGGTCTCGGCCTCATCGCGGAGACCATCGGGCGGACCCTCGCGAAGGACGACGAGATCGTCGTCACGGAGCTGGAGCACCACTCGAACCTCATCCCCTGGCAGCTCGTGGCCCGCGACCGCGGCGCGCATCTCAAAGCCGTCCCGGTTCTCGCCGACGGCACACTGGACATGGCGGCGCTGGATCGCCTGATCACGCGCCGGACGCGCGTGGTCGCGTTCGCCCACGTCTCCAACGTGCTCGGGACGATCACGCCGGTCGCCGAGATCGTCCGGCGGGCCCGGGCGGTCGACGCGATCACCGTCGTCGACGGGGCTCAGGCTGCGCCTCACCTGAGGCTCGACATGCCCTCGCTGGGATGTGACTTTTACGTGTTCTCGGCCCACAAGATGCTCGGGCCCACCGGGATCGGCGTCATGTACGGCCGGCGAGCGGTGCTCGATAGTCTGGAGCCCGGGCGCGGCGGTAGCGAGATGATCAAGGAGGTCTGGATCGATCGCGCCCAGTGGAATGACCTTCCCTGGCGCTTCGAGCCGGGCACGCCACCGATCGCCGAGGCGGTAGGGCTTACCGCGGCGATCGAATATCTGGAGAAGGTCGGCATGGAACGAGTCGGCGAGCACGAGCAGGCGCTCACCCGCCAGACGCTCGAGGGCTTCGCTCGAACTGCAGGGGTCACGGTCTACGGCCCGCCGGCGTCCGTCGACCGCGGGGCCGTGGTCGCCTTCGCTGTCGAAGGGCTCCACCCGCACGACGTCGCCGCGCTGCTCGACGCCGAGGGCATCGCCGTCCGGGCCGGGCATCATTGCGCGATGCCGCTGATGCGCCGGCTCGGCGTCGTCGGCACCTCGCGCGCGACCTTCTCGGTGTTCAACTCGCCGGACGAGGTGTCGCTGCTCCTGGCGGCGGTCGCCGGGCTGCGTTCGGCGCTGTAGGAGGGCCGAGGTGAGCACGACGGGTCCCCGGGACGCATTCGTCTCCCCGCGATTCGGGCAGGTGGCGACGTTGATGCTTCTGCCCGCCGTGGCGTCGGCCAAGGGGCTGGACGTCGCGCTGCTCGGCATTCCCTACGACGGCGGAACGTCGTACCGCACGGGCGCCCGCTTCGGTCCCAGGGCCGTGCGCGAGCAGTCATCGCTGATCCGCCCGTGGAACCCCGTCCTCAAGGTTCACCCCTTCGAGCGGCTGCGCGTCGCCGACTGCGGTGACGTGGACGTGGTGCCGATCTCGATCGAGCGGACGCTGGCCGCCATCCAGGCGCGGGTCGGTGAGGTCATGGCCGACGGCGCGATGCCCGTGTGCGTGGGCGGCGACCACTCCGTGACGCTCGGGATCTTGCGCGCGGTCGCGCGCCGGCACGGCCCCGTTGGCGTCGTGCACTTCGACGCCCACCCCGACACCTGGGACGAGTACTTCGGCTCGAAGTTCTTCCACGGAACGCCGTTCCGCCGCGCCGTGGAAGAGGGGCTCATCGAGCCCAAGCGCATGATCCAGGTGGGGATCCGCGGGCCGCTCTACGGCGACGAGGACTTCGCGTTCCACGATCAGCACGGGATCGAGGTCGTCCGCATCGAAGCGGTGAAGGAGCACGGCACCGCCTGGGTGACGGAGCGCCTCAACCGCCTGCGCGGCGGCCCGGTCTATCTTTCGTTCGACATCGACGCGGTCGATCCGGCGTTCGCTCCCGCGACCGGCACGCCCGAGGTGGGCGGGCTCACGTCCTACGAGGCGCTCGTGCTGGTGCGAGCGCTCGCCGGCCTGAACCTCGTCGGCGCCGACGTCGTCGAAGTCTCGCCCCCGTACGACGGCCCGGGGCAGATCACCGCGCTGCTCGCCGCGAACCTCCTCTTCGAGATCGTGAGCCTCCTGGCGCTTCAGAAATGATCCGACGGGCGGGCTTCGTCGCGCTCGCCGTTCTCCTGGGCTTCGCCGGGCTCGCCTCGGCTGCGCCCGCGCCGGTGGCCACGATCGAGCTCGAGGGCGTGATCAGCCCGGTCACGCTGCGTCTCATCGGTATCGCCATCGACCGTGCTCAGGCCGAGCGCGCGCAGGCGCTCGTCGTCCTGCTCGACACGCCCGGCGGGCTCGAGCGCTCGATGCGCGCGATCGTGCAGCGCATGATGAACGCCGAGGTGCCCGTCATCGTGTTCGTCTCGCCCACCGGCGCGCGCGCGGCGTCGGCCGGCGTCTTCATCACCATGGCGGCCCACGTCGCGGCCATGTCGCCCGCCACCAACATCGGCGCGGCGACGCCCGTGGCGATGGGCGGCACCGCCGACAAGACGATGATGAAGAAGGTGGAGAACGACTCGGCCGCGTTCATTCGCACGGTGGCGCTGGAGCGCGGCCGCAACGCGGAGTGGGCCGAGAAGGCCGTGCGCCAGGCCGTCGCCATCACCGAGCGCGAGGCCCTGAAGCTGAAGGTGATCGATCTGGTGGCCGATTCGCTGCCCGACCTGCTCGACAAGGTCGATGGCCGGACGATCAAGCTGCCGAAGAGCACGGTGACGCTCGCCACCAAGGGCGCTCCGCTCCGGCCGATCGAGATCGGCTTCCGCGACCGGTTCCTGAACGTGATCACGGACCCCAACGTGGCGTACGTGCTCATGATGCTCGGCATGCTCGGCCTCTTCTTCGAGCTGTCGAACCCGGGTGTGATCCTGCCCGGCGTCATCGGCGGCATCTCGTTGATCCTGGCGTTCTTCGCCTTCCAGAGCCTGCCGATCAACTACGCGGGGCTGCTCCTGATCCTCTTCGGCATCGTGCTGCTGGTGGCCGAGATCAAGATCGTGAGCCACGGCGTGCTGGCGATCGGCGGCATGATCTCGATGGCGCTCGGCTCGCTCATGCTCTTCGACGCGCCGGAGGTCGGCTTTCGCGTGTCCTGGTGGGTGATCGGCCCGACGGTCGCGGGGACCGCCGGGCTCTTCCTGTTCGTGATCGCCGCGGGGGTGCGGGCACTCGGCCGCCCGCCGGCGACGGGCGCCGAAGGGCTCGTGGGCAAGCTCGCGACCGTCCGTGAGCGCCTGGCGCCGGAGGGCCAGGTGCTGGTCGCCGGCGAGATCTGGCGGGCCGTCGTCGACGGCGAGCCGCTGGAGCCCGGCGTGCAGGTGCGCATCGTCGCCGTGGACGGACTGACGCTGCGGGTCGCGAAGACGGAAGCGGAGGCGGCGAAGGCGCAGGTCAAGGGAGGGGTGGCATGATCACCAACGTGGAATCACTGCTGATCGTCGTCGTCATCATCGTCGGGCTCTTCTTCATCGGCTCCTTCGCGCGCATCCTGCGCGAGTACGAGCGCGCCGTGATCTTCCGTCTGGGCCGCAGCACCAAGGCGATCCTCAATCCGGGCGGCCTGGGGAACGGGCCCGGGCTGGTGCTACTGGTGCCCCTCATCGACAAGATGGTGAAGGTGAGCATGCAGACCGTCGCGCTCGACGTGGCGCCGCAGGACGTGATCACCCGCGACAACGTGTCCCTGAAGGTCAGCGCCGTCATCTACTTCCGGGTGGTCGACCCGGAGCGCGCGGTCATCGCCGTCCAGGATTATCTCTACGCGACCTCGCAGATCGCGCAGACCACGCTGCGCAGCGTGCTCGGCCAGGTGGAGCTCGACGATCTCCTGTCGGCGCGCGACAAGATCAACCAGCAGCTCCAGCGGATCATCGACGAGCACACCGAGCCCTGGGGCATCAAGGTGGCGACCGTCGAGGTCAAGCAGATCGACCTGCCTCAGGACATGCAGCGTGCGATGGCCAAGCAGGCAGAGGCCGAGCGCGAGCGGAGAGCCAAGGTCATCAACGCCGACGGCGAGTTCCAGGCGGCGGCGAAGCTCTCGGAGGCCGCCGAGGTCCTCACGCGGCACCCGATCGCCGTCCAGCTCCGCTATCTGCAGACGATGCGTGAGATCGCCTCGGAGCGGTCCACCACGACCTTCTTCCCCCTGCCGCTGGACCTCTTCGGCCCGCTCCTCCAGGCCTTCAAC
>QHSM01000237.1 GCA_003221595.1 Candidatus Rokuibacteriota bacterium
CGGCCAGCGTGCGCTGATCCAGCCCACGCTCATCGAATACGCGAGCCCGTAGGGTGCGCCGACGACCATGACCTGTTCGCCGACCCGCACCGCGTCGGAGTCACCCAGCCGCGCCACCCGCATGGCCGCGGTCACGCGCTCGAGCTGCAGGAGCGCGACATCGGCGGCCGCATTGGCCGAGAGGAGCTTCGCGCGCACGACCTCACCGGCGATGCCCTCGACGGTGATCTCGTCCATGCCGTTGACGACGTGGGCGGCCGTCATCACCCTACCGTCGCTGGAGATCAGGACACCGGAGCCCGTCTCGTTGAAGCGGGTGACCCCCGAGGCGCCGACGTCGCGCCCCTTGCTCCGCACGACGACGACGAACGGGCTGACCTTGCGAAAGGTATCGTCCAGGTTCTGGGCCCGGGCCGCCGGGGCGAAGGCCGGCAGCACCCCGGCCGCAAGTATCACCGCGAGGACCTTCTTCATGGGCACCCCAGCTCTCGGGGGGAGCGCCGCTCGCTCCTCCGAGCCTACCTAGTACGGGGCGGTGGCTTCGAGGCGCGTGAGTAGCTCGTGCGTGTGGCGCTGGAACTCGGGCCTGGCCGCCGCCGGGATCGGCTCGCCGGGGATGAAGCGCTCGCCGAGCGGATTCACGTACGTGCCGTTCTTCGCGACACGGTAGTCGAGGTGGGGTCCGGTCGCGAGGCCGGTGGCGCCGACGTTGCCGATGATCTGCTTCTGCCGGACGCGGGCGCCCGCCCGTAGCCCGTCGGTGATCCGGGAGAGGTGGTTGTACTGGGTCTCGTAGCCCGAGCGATGGCGGAGATGGACCTGGATGCCGTTGCCGCCATTCCACCCGGCAGAGACCACCACACCGTCGGCGACGGCGCGGACCGGCGTGCCGACCGGCGCCGCGTAGTCGATCGCCAGGTGCGGGCGCACGCCCCCGAGGATCGGGTGCGGCCGCGCGTAGGTGAAGCCCGAGGTGATGCGCGAGAACTCGAGGGGCGACTTCAGGAAGCTCTTGCGGAGCGACTGGCCGGCCAGATCGTAGTGTCCGAAGCGCGCACCCGGCTGCTCGAGCCCCACGCCCGTCAGGGTCTTGCCCCCGCTCGCGTACTGGGCGACGAGGATCCGGCCGTAGTCCACGAAGGTGCCGCCCGCGTAGCGCTTCTCGACGAGGAGGCGGAAGCGGTCTCCCGCGCGCGTGTCGGCGGTGAAGTCGAAGTCCGAGGAGAAGATCTCGACCAGGTCGAGCACCAATTTCGCCGACTCGCCGCTTTTCTCGACGGCGTCGAAGAGCGAGCGCTGCACCACGCCGCGGACCGCCTCGACCCGGACGTCGGGAACGGTCTCGGCCCGGCCGACCTGCCAGCCCCCGCGGGTCGCGCGGGCGGCGAACGAGAGCCAGGGGCTCGCCTCGTATCGGACGGTGATCGGCTCGTTCCGGAAATTGGAGACGATCTCGACGGAGGCGCCCGTCCGGAGCTTTCTGAGCTCCGCCCCGTTCTTCCCGAACTGCGTCGCCAGCGCGCCGGCGGCGCGGGCCTCGAGCCCTCCGCGCGTCAGGGTGCGGGCGAGCGTGTCCCCGCGCTGCACCTCGACGGTCTGGGTCGTGGTCGGGAACGTCGGCGTCGGGACGATGGCGGCGAGCTTGGGCGCCGAAAGCCAGTGCGGCGCCTGAGCCAGGCCGGGCCAAACATAGAGGTAGGCCGATACCGCAAGCCCACCGAGACCGACCCCGCACAGCACCGCTGCCAGCCCGAAGCGCCTCTGCATGACAGCATCATAGTGATCGGTGGCGGGAAAAATCAAGTACCGCGAGGGTTTCCGGAGATTCATCCACAGGCGTCCACAATCGGTGGTGGACGAGCGCGCGCGGACACTCAAGGTTCCACGAGGCGCCCGATCAGGACAGCCGAGCCGTCAGGTCTGCAAACTCTTGCAGGGAGAGCGTCTCGGCTCGCCGCCCAGGGTCGACCCCGGCGAGCCCGGCCGCCCGGCGAACGACTTCGAGGGGCAGGCCGAGCCCGGCGCCCAGCGCGTTGGCCAGCACCTTCCGTCGCTGAGCGAACGCCGCGCGCACGACCGTCTCGAAGCGCCGCTCGTCGGCGAGCGCCACGCGCGGCTCGCGAAGGACGCGAAGATGGAGTACGGCCGATTCCACTTTCGGCGGCGGGCGAAAGGCCCCCGCGGGCACCCGGAGCGCCAGCCGTACGTCGCAGTGAAGCTGGGTGAAGACGGAAAGACTTCCGTAGGTCTTGCCCCCCGGCGGCGCCGCGACGCGTTCGGCCACCTCGCGCTGAAGCATCAGCGCCATCTCGTTGATGGCGCGCCCTGCCCCGACCAGAGCGGCGAGGATCAGTTTGCCGACGCTATACGGCAGGTTGCCGACGATCAGGACGCGGCCCCCCGACGGCGCCACGAGCCCGGCGTAGTCCCACGTTCGCGCATCGGCGTCCAGGACCTCGACCGAAGGGAACCGCGCCCTGAGCGCCGCGCCGAGCGCGCGATCGACCTCGAGCGCCACGACCCGGCCGGCGCGGCCGGCGAGAATGCCGGTCAGCGCGCCGTCTCCTGGACCGATCTCGACGACGAGATCGGCCGGGGTCGGCGCGACGAGATCGACGATGGCCCTGGCGATCGCGCCGTCACGCAGGAAGTGCTGCCCGAGCGCGCGGCGCTTGTTCTCCGAGGGCACGGTGTATCGCGCGGGCGCGATCGGCGCCGACTACGACGCCAAGCGCGCCGTGAGCTCGCCCATGAGGGCCGCGAAGACGCGCCGAACCTGCTCGGCGGTGGCCTCGCGGTCGCCGGAATTGTCGATGACGTAGTCGGCCAGCTTCGCCTTTTCGGCCAGCGGCATCTGGCTGGCTATCCTCCGCCGGCCCTCCGCGTCGTCGGTGCCGTCGCGGCCCCGGAGGCGCGCGGCCTGCGTCGCCTCGTCGGTGATGACAACGACCATGCGCTCCACGTCCTTGTGGCCGAGGGCCTCGATCAGGATGGCGGCGTCGTAGAACACGATGCCCGCGAAGCCCCGCGCGGCCAGCTCGTGGAGCCGCGCCTGGACGCCCGCGCGAATGGCCGGGTGGGTGATCGCCTCGAGGCGATTGCGCCGCTCGGGGTTGGCGAAGACGATCGCGCCGAGCTTCTTGCGATCGAGCGTCCCGTCGGGGTTCACCACGTCGCGGCCGAATTCCGCGACGATCTCATGCCAGGCGGGCTGGCCCGGCTCGACCACCTCGCGGGCGAGCAGATCGGCGTCGATGATCTCGGCGCCGAGCCCCCGGAGCATGCACGACACCGTGCTCTTCCCCGTCGCGATACCGCCGGTGAGCCCCACGAGCAGGAACTTGCGGGGGGCGCTCATACCTGCGCCCAGTCGTCTCCCGCCTTCACGTCGACCACCACGGGCACCTTGAGCGGCAGGGCCGACGCCATGATCTCGCGGGCGAGCGCCGTGACCGTGTCGACCTCCTCCGTCGGAGCTTCGAAGAGCAGCTCGTCATGTACTTGCAACAGCATCCCGCTCTTCAGATCCGGCAGGTACCGGCGCCGCCCGAGCAGCGTCGACACGAAGCCGCGCTCGCGCCCCTCGGCCAGCGTGCGGTCGATGAACGCCCGGACGCGCGGATGGCTGGCGAAATAGTCGCTGATGTACTTCTGCGCCTCCTTCTGGTCGATCTTGGTCGCCTGCGACAGGCCGAACGCGGAGACGCCGTAGAGGATCGCGTAGTTGGCGCTCTTGGCGATCGTGCGCTGCAGATACGTCACCGCGTCCGCCGCCACCCTGAACACTTCCGAAGCCGTGCGCGTGTGGATGTCCTCGCCCCGGCCGAACGACTCGATGAGCGCGGGCTCTTCCGAGAGGTGCGCGAGGATCCGCAGCTCGATCTGCGAGTAGTCGGCCGCCACGAATTTCCAGCCCGCCTCGGGGATGAACGCCGCGCGGATCCGGCGGCCGAGCTCCGTCCGGATCGGGATGTTCATGAGGTTCGGGTCCTGCGAGCTGAGCCGTCCGGTCGCCGCCACCAGCTGGTTGAACGTCGTATGGATGCGGCCGGTGCGCGGATTGACGAGCCCTGGCAGGGTGTCGGCGTACGTGCCCTTCAGCTTCGCCAGACTGCGGTGCTCGAGGATCTTGGCCGGCAGCGGATGGCCGAGGGCGAGCTCGCTCAGCACGTCGGCGTCGGTGGAGTAGCCGGTCTTCGTCCGGCGCACCGGCGGCAGCTTCAGCTTCTCGAAGAGGATCTGGGCGAGCTGCTTGGGCGAGGCGATGGTGAACTCCTCGCCGGCCAGCTGGTAGATCTCGCGCGTGAGGTTGTCGAGGTCGCGCTCGAGCTCCTTGGCGAACGCCTCGAGGCGTCCCGGATCGACGCGGATGCCGTGACGCTCCATGAGGGCCAGGACCGGGATGAGCGGACGCTCCATATCCTCGTAGATCGACCAGAGCTCGCGCGCCCGGAGCTCGGCGGCGGCGTGCTCCCAGTAGCGCCAGACGAAGGTCGCCCGCCCGCCGAGCGCGTGCACGGGATCGGCCTCCGGCGGGCACTCGCCGAACGCCTCCATGCAGACCTGCTCGAGCTCGTACGTCGCGCGCGCCGAGTTGAGGAGATACGCGGCGACGGCCGAGTCCTGAACGGGCGGCGCGGCGACGGAGCGCGCGAGCCAGGATTCGAGCAGAGGCTTGGCGTTGTGGACGATCACCTCGCGCTCCCCGAGCGACCCGGGCGCCTCGCCGGGCTCGATCGTGACCGCGCCGGCGGCGGGATGGAACAGGGCGAGCTCGGCGACGCGCGGCTCCGGCGGCAGCCCCTCGCCCGCCCAGTCGAGCGCCAGCGGTGCCCCGGCCGGGACGGCGCCGAGCCAGGCGGCGATCGCCGCCTTGTCCTCGAGACGTCGCGAGATCTCCGGGGCGGCCGGCGCCGGTGGCGGCGGCAATTCCTTCACGAGCCGGGTGAACTCCATCTCCATCCAGAGCAGACGAAGCTTGGCCCAGTCGGGCTCCACGCGGCGAAACGCGTCGAGATCGACGGCGACGGGCACCTGACGGTTGAGCAGCGCCAGCTCGCGCGAGAGGAGCGCGTCCTTCCGGCCGGCGGCGAGCGTCTCCCGGAGCTTTCCGGGCACGAGCGTCAGGTTCTCGTAGAGGCGCTCCACGGAGCCGAACTGGCCGACGAGCTTCACCGCGGTCTTCTCGCCGACGCCGCGCACGCCCTTGATGTTGTCGATGGCGTCGCCCATGAGGGCGAGCACATCGGCGATCTGGCCGGGCTCCACGCCCCAGCGCTCGCGCACCTTCGCCTCGTCGTACATCACAGGCTCGCCGGTCCGCCCGGAGACGCTCAGCACGCGGACACGCGGGCCGACAAGCTGGAGCAGATCCTTGTCGCCGCTCACCACCACGATCTCGAGCTCGGGGGTGGCGAGCGCCTTCTCGACCACCGTGGCCAGCACGTCGTCGGCCTCGAATCCCGACACTTCCAGCACGGGCGTGTGGAGCGCCTCGAAGAGACGCCGTACATAGGGCAGCTGGCGCACCAGGTCGTCGGGCATCGCGGTGCGCGTCGCCTTGTAATCGGCCGACAGCGCGTCCCGGAACGTCGGGCCGGGCGGATCCCACGCGATCGCCAGATAGTCCGGCTGCTCCTCGCGAATCAGCTTCCACAGCATGGTGCTGAGGATCAGCACGGCATGGCTCGGCACTCCCTTGGACGTCGACAGGTACCCGACCGCGTGGTACGCGCGGAAGAGGTGGGAGTGGCCGTCCATGACGAAAAGTCTTTTCATGCGCTCTTCTTCCGGTTCGCAGTCAACCCTTCACTCCCCTCTCGTAGGCTTCTCTTACCGCACTCGTCTGCTCGCGGTACGCGTCGAGGAAGGCCTGGCGCGACTCGTAGCCGAGGGCGCTCGCCACGCGGGCGGGCATCGGGCCGGCCAGCTCGAGGGTATCCGAGGGGCGCGCGCCGAGGAGCCGCAGCGCCGCGGACACGCGCCTGAGGAAACGATAACGCTCCACGAGGTCGGACGCCAGGGCCGGATCGATCGCGCCGGCGCGCGCGAGGCCGGCGAGCGCGGCCGCGGTCGCGCCCTGGCGTGCCTCGGGGTGGTCGTGGCCGTGCACGAGCTGGAGCGCCTGGACGAGGAACTCGACGTCGACGAGCCCGCCGCGCCCGTACTTCACGTGGACGCGGCCGCGCGTCTCCTTGCCGAGCTCGCGCTCCATCCGCGCGCGCACCTCGACGATCTCCTTGAGCGCCGCCCGCGGCAGGGCGTCGCCGTAGACGAGCCGGTGGAGCGCGGCGCGCGTGCGCCGGGCGAGCGCGCGGTCGCCGAGAACCAGGCGCGCGCGCGTCAACGTCTGCCGCTCCCACAGGTCGCCGTGCTCCAGATAGTACCGCTCGAGCGCGGCGACGCTCGCGGCGAAGCCGCTCCCTTTGCTGCCGGGCCGCAGGCGCAGGTCGACCGGGAAGGCGACGCCGGCCGCCGTGATGTCGCCGAGCACCCCGGCCAGCCGCTCGACGGCCAGGCTGTAGAACCAGTGGGCGTCGATCCGCTCGGCGCCGTCGGTCGCGCCGTCCTCGCCGAACACGACGAACAGGTCGAGATCGGAGCCGGTCACCAGCTCACGGCCGCCGAGCTTGCCGAGGCCCACGACGACCGCAGGGATGAAGTGCCCGGCGCAATCGCGGGGAACGCCGTAGCGCTCGACGAGTGGCTCCTGGGCCAGGATCCAGCCGGCGGCCAGCGTCGCCTCCGCCAGCGCGGTCATCTCGCGCGAGTATCCGTCGATGGTGGTGATGCCGAGGACGTAGCGCCACACCACGGCCAGCTCCTCGGCCTGCTTCACGCGGCGCAGCCGATCGCGCCGCTCGGCCGGCGTCGTTCCGGGAACGAAAAGGGACGCCATGGCCTGGCGCAGGACCGCTTTCGACTTCCGCGCCAGGACGCGCTCGGGATTCGCCAGCGACGCGAGCAGCTCGGGCTGGGCGATCAGAAGCTCGGTGAGATGATCGCCGCCCGCGCAGACCTTGACGAGGCCGAGAAGGAGATCGGGATCCTTGACGAGCAGCTCGACGAGTCCCGCCCGCGGACCGGTGGCCCCGAGCAGCCGCTCGAACTGGTTCAGGGCCTCGTC
>QHSM01000238.1 GCA_003221595.1 Candidatus Rokuibacteriota bacterium
CCGCTGCGGCGTGAGCACCGCGAGCTGTTCGACCGGGCTCGCCACCCGTTCTTCCGCCATGCGGACGCCGCGCTCTTCCTGGCGCGCCGCGACGGCCGCCCGGTCGGCCGCATCGAGGCGGTCGTCAATCACGCGCACAACCAGTTTCACAACGACCGGGTCGGATTCTTTGGCGGCTTCGAGTGCGAGGACGATCGCGCCGTTTCGGACGCGCTGCTCGAATGCGCCGCGCGCTGGCTTGCCGCGCGCGGGATGCACGTCATGCGGGGGCCCGCGACGCACTCGACCAACGAGGAATGCGGTCTCCTCATCGAGGGGTTCGACGAGCCGCCGATGGTCGGGATGCCCTACAACCCGCCGTACTATGCCGCGCTGCTGGAGGGCTTCGGCCTCACGAAGGCGAAGGACCTCTTCGCCTGGGAGATACGCGCGGATCAGGCGATCCCCGACAAGATCGCGCGCGTCGCCGAGATGGTGCGAAAGAGCACAGACGTCGTCCTTCGTCAGGTGAACTTCGCCGACTACACGGCCGAGATCCGGCGAGCCATGGACGTCTACAACGCCGCGTGGACCCGCAACTGGGGGTTCGTTCCGCTCACGGAAGCCGAGTTCGTGTACGCCGCCAAGCAGCTACGACCCGTCCTGGAGCGCTTGCCCGAGGGAGCCATGGTGGCGGAGGTCGGCGGGCGCCCCATCGCGTTTTGCCTGGCGGTTCTACTCTGCTGCGCGGTCTGCGGCGCGTCCGCCAGGCGCGCATCATGGCGCTCGGCATCCGGCCCGAGTTTCGCCACCGCGGCATCGACGCCCTCCTCTACTTCGAGCTTTTGAGCCGAGGCCGGCGCCTCGGCCTCCGCCGCGCGGAGATCGGCTGGACTCTGGAGGACAATCGCGCGATGAACCGCGCGATTCTGCTGGGCGGCCGGCATCACAAGACCTACCGGCTCTACGACGTGGCGCTCGCGTGAGTGAGCACTTCCGCTTGACTTCTTTGCTTGGCTGCCATTAACTCGGGCCTACGCTCCATCCGGCGGAGCTTCACGCGTCGCCGGGCACGATTTTCACGCACGAGGACATCGAATGGGACCCTGTCACGGCCGGGTGGCGCTGGTCACCGGTAGCTCGCGGGGGCTGGGTCGCGTCATCGCCCAGAAGCTCAGCGAGGCGGGCGCTGACCTCGTCCTCAACTACCGCAAGGCCGGAGGCCGCTCGGAGGCCCAGGCGCGCGCCCTCGCCAAGGAGCTCGTCGAGCGCGGGTCCCGCGCGGTGGCCATCCAGGCCGACATCAGCCAGAAAGACGCGGTCGCGACGATGTTCCAGGAGATCGCCGCCCAGTACGGCCGCCTGGACATCCTCGTCCTCAACGCGGCGCGCGCGCCGTTCAAGAAGGTCGGCGAGCTCCTCCGGCGCGATCTGCTCGAGCTCGTCGAGAACAACTACTTCAGCAACGTCTACTGCATGCAGCAGGCGCTGCCGCTGATGCAGGGACGCCCCGGCCACGTCGTGTTCGTCTCGAGCCTCGGCAGCCGCTTCGCGCTGCCCAGCTATCCGCTCGGCAGCATGAAGGCGGCCATGGAGGCGCTGGTCAAGCAGTGGGCCGTCGAGCTCCAGGATCGCCAGATCACGGTGAACGGCGTCACCGCGGGTCTTCTGAAAACGGATTCGCTGATGGTCCTGCGGCAGTACTGGCCCGGCGTCGAGCGGCTGCCCGCGTCCGCGTTCGTCGACCTGCAGGACGTGGCGGGCGTGGTGCTCTTCCTCTGCACCGACGCCGCGCGCAGCATTCGAGGCCAGAACATCGTCGTCGACAACGGACTCTCCAACGAGCTCTTGCACCCGGCGTCCGCCGGCTGACGTCGGAGAGCCACGATTCAGGGGACGGACACGAGGAGAGAATGGCCGAGTCATTGATCAGCCCGGATCAGATCTATCGCGAGGTCCAGAAGGCCATCGCCGATGCCCTGCAGATTTCCGAGCAGAAGGTCGAGCCCGACAGCTCGCTCATCCGCGACCTGGCGGCGGAATCTCTGGATTTCATCGACATCAATTTCCGTCTCGAGCAGCGGTTCAACGTGGAGATGCCGCGCAAATATTTTCTGGAGCACGTGGAGGAGCTGTTCGGCGAGGGCACCGCGATCGACGAGAGCGGCCGGCTCACCGAGGCGGCCGTGACGATCTGGAACGCGCGGCTCGGGTCGGCCGGACCGCGGGTGCACGCCGGCATGCCGCTCGACGACGTGCCCGCCCTCGTCACGCCGCGCACGCTGGTGATGATCGTCGGGGAGATTCTCGCCACCTGTCCGGCCACCTGTCCCAGCTGCGGCAAGGCCGCGTGGGCGGTCGCCGACGGCAGCCCGATCACCTGCGGCGGGTGCGGTGCGCACGCCCCGCTCCTGGCGGGTGACGATGTGATCCGCCGCTGGCTCGAGGATTTTCGGGCGCGGGGCGGCTCGGTGAGCCGCGCCTCTTGACCGTCGCTTCACCCCGCCCGGCCGATCGCCGGCGCGTGGTCGTCACCGGCGTGGGTATGATCACGCCGCTCGGCCGGAACACCGGCGAGACCTTCGAGCACGCCCGCCAGGGCCGCTCGGGGATCGATTACCTCCGCGCCTTCGACACTCGCGGCCTCCCCGTGCGGATCGGCGGCGAGGTCGCCGACCGGTGGATCCAGCAGCCACCGGGCGTGGCCGCCCGGCTCGAGCGAATGGCGTCCCGCGCGATCCAGCTCATGTGGACCGCCGCCATGGAAGCCACCGAGCAGGCCAAGCTCGGCCGGATCAGGGACCGGTACCGGATCGGCGTGATTCTCGGCTATCACGGCGAGACCTCGTCCCTCGGCGACATCGCGCGGATCTTCCGGGCGTGGGACGGCGACGGGCAGTGGGATGCGACCCGGCTCCGGCAGGGCGGGTACGACGCCTTCTCGCTCGTCCGACACAAGGTCGACGTCGGGCCGACGCTGATCTCGCGCATCTTCGACTGCCGGGGGTCCAGCATCGGCATCGCCTCCGCCTGCGCCGCCGGCGGCCAGGCGATCGGCGAGGCCTACCGGCTCATCAGGTCGAGACGGGCGGACGCGGCGATCGCCGGCGGGTGCGAGGCGTCGCTGACGTACCTCGGGCTCTCCGGGTTCATTCTCCTCAAGGCGCTCACCGAGCGCTACACGTCGCCGCCGACGGCGTCCCGTCCATTCGACCGCAAGCGCAGCGGCTTCGTCATCTCCGAGGGGGCGGGGGCGCTCGTTCTCGAGGATCTCGATCACGCGCGCGAGCGTGGCGCCCCGATCCTGGGCGAGGTGCTCGGCTACGGCGACTCGACCGACGCCTATCGCATCACCGACATTCACCCGCAGGCCGACGGCGCGGTGCTCGCGATGGCCCGGGCCATCGAGGACGCCGGCGTCGAGCGGGGCCAGATCGGCTACATCAACGCCCACGGCACCTCGACCGTGCAGAACGACGCCCTCGAGACCCTCGCCGTCAAGCGGGTCTTCGGCGAGCGGGCGGCCTCCGTTCCATTGAGCTCGAACAAGTCGATGCTCGGTCACACCATCGGGGCGGCCGGCGCCATCGAGGCGATCCTGACGCTCGAGGGCATCCGTCAGTCGCTGCTCTTGCCGACGATCAACCACGAGACGCCGGACCCGCGCTGCGATCTCGACTACGTGCCGAACGTGGCGCGCCGCTTTCCCCACCGGATCGCCCTCAGTAACTCCTTCGGCTTCGGGGGGCACAACGCCTCGGTCTGCGTCGGCGCGTTCGAGGACGGCTGATGCGCTTTCTGTTCATCGACCGAGTCACCGGTCTGGAACGCGGACGCCGCATCACGGGCATCAAGTCGTTCGCCGCCACCGAGCCGTTTCTGGAGTCGCACTTCACCCGGGCGGCCCTGGTCCCGGGCGCCCTCCTCATCGAAGCGATGGCGCAGCTGCTGGGCTGGCTGGCGAGCTATACTTACGATTTCCGCTGCGTGTCCGTGCTGGCGCTGATCTCCGACGTGACGGTTCCGGCCGCCCTGAAGCCCGGCGCCCGCGTCGAGATCGACGGGCAGCTCCTGACGACCACCGAGCGGGACTCGCTCGGCGCGGCGACCGCCACGGTCGACGGGCGGATCGTCGCCCGGGTGAACCGGCTGATCCTCCACCACGTTCCGCTCCCGGCGGGCGAGACGGCGCGGGACTTCTTCCTCTACTACGCCGGCGTCGACGATCTGGCTTCGCTCGAGCGGCCCGCATGACGATCGACCTGGCCGGCCAGGTCGCGCTGGTCACCGGCGGCGGTCGCGGCATCGGTCGGGCCTGCTGCCAGGCCCTCGCGCGACTGGGCGCGACGGTGATCATCAACTACCGGCGCTCCCGCGAGGCCGCCGAAGGACTCGAGAAGGAGATCGTCGGCGAGGGCGGCGGCGCGCGCGCGTATCAGGCGGACGTGTCGGACTCGGCCGCCGTCGACGC
>QHSM01000239.1 GCA_003221595.1 Candidatus Rokuibacteriota bacterium
CGCCGCCGAGCGGTCCACGGCACTCCCCTGGTCGTCGAACCGGCGGATATTCTAACGCCGTCACGACCGAGACGCTCCGCCAATAGCCAGAATGGGGGCGCTGGACCGCTCGAAGTGATCTAATCGGGACAGGGGGACGACGCCATGCCGGTGGAAGTCATCGACGCGTCAGGAAAGCTCCTGCAGGTGAAAGTTCGGGGAACGTTGCAGCGGGCCGAGTACGAGAAAATGCTTGAGCTCGCCCGGGAAACCATCGCGCGAGAGGGAACGATGCGGGTGCTGGCCCTTCTCGACGGGTTCGAGGGCTGGGAGCGGCACCGTGACTGGGGCGATGTGAGCTTCGTCACCCAGGAAGGCCGACACATCGAGAAGATGGCCATCGTCGGCGACGAGAAGTGGCGCGACGAGGCGCTGGCGTTCACCGCCGCGGGATTTCGTCCCACGGCCATCGAGTTCTTCGCCGCGTCTCAGCTCGGCAACGCGAAACGCTGGCTGTCGACGTAGCCGCCCGCGGCGGCCCGCCCGCGCTCAGAACGTTCCGCCGCCGCCTCCGCCCATGCCGCCGCCGGACGAGCCCGACGAGAATCCGCCGCCGCTGCCCCCGCCCGCGTCGTAGCCGCGGCGGGTCGTGAGGATCGCCTCCTCGGTCCGGTGCGTGAAGGCGCCCAGGTCGTGGACGAAGGTCGGAAGGGAGAAATCGCCGCGACCGTGGTACCAGGCGGGCGTCGCGACCTTGAGGCCCTGGAAGTTGAAGATCCAGCGCTCGGTCACACCCAGCGCGATGGCCCACGGCAGCCAGCGATGCAGCGTGTCGGGCGGCATGCGCTCGAGACGGTCCTTCTCGGCGCGCTCGAGGAACTCCTGGAACCCACGCACCTTCGCCGCCATCTGCACGCCGGCCCGGGTCTTCCGCGGCATCACCCGGCCCCAGGCGATGAAGACGAGCCCGCTCGCGACGACGCCGATTCGGAGCCACGGCTCGTACAGGCCGAGCCAGGAGGGTCCGAATTGCGGCAGGAGAAATCCGCCGACCGCCGTCAGCAGGCCCGCCGTCATCCAGCCGGTCCGCACGCGGCCCGGCGACGCCGGAAACAGTCCGTCCTCGACCATCAGGCGGTAGAGCCGGTCGCGAATCGGGGGAAAGACGTTCTCGTAGTCGCGCCGCACCTCGGACAGGAGCCGCATGTTGATCGCCCAGTCGGCGCCGAAGATCTTGGCGAGCACGTAGAGCTCGAACATGCCCAGATTGGGATCACCGGCGATCGGCTTCAGACGCCGGAACATGAAGTCCGTCCCGCCGAACGCCGTCGTGATCGGCTCGATCTCGAGATAGCCGCGCACCGCCAGGTCGACCACCGTCGCGATGACATCGCGCGGATGCGCGCGCTCGTCGACAAGGGTACCGGCCTGCGCGGGAATGAGGTCCGCGGGAGGCTCGTACTCGGGCTTCACCGATTGCTTGGCTCCGGGATCGCGCCCGAACGCCGACCACACGAACGCGCCCCACACGAGGGCGAGCGCCGGAAGCGCCAGCGGCCAGTAGTCGGCCGCGAGCCACCCGGCTCGGCGAAGCTCGGACGGCGGCACCACGCGGCCGGGCGGCCAGGCGACGACCACGGTCAGGCCCTCGCGCGGCCGCAGGGCGCGGGTCGTGCGGAACCGCCAGTAGCTCTGGACCCGATCGACCGCGTAATCGCCGCCGGCCTGGCCGAAGCCCCCCGTGTACGCCACGGTCTGCACCTCGGCGTCGGCGACGCTCGGCGGCGCGGTCACGAACACTTCGACGGAGCCGATCGCCGCGTTCCACTCGTTCCCGGTGGCGTTCCAGTACAGCTCGTCGTGATCGTCGTACTTCACGACGCCCTGCCGCACGTGGTAGACGACGCTGACAGTCTTCTTCGTATCGACGGCGTCCGGGACCCAGGCCTTGACCGTCACGTAGCGTCCCGGGTACGTCACCTCGGTCCGGAGCGCCCGGCTCGTCTCGTCGTAGACACCGATCCCGCTCAGGTGGAGCGGGAAGTCGAGCCCGTCGCGCGTGTAATGCAGGGGGATCCGGCGAAAGATGCCCTGGTGCGCGCCGCGGAAGTCGAACGTGATGTCCTCGCGCACGACGAGGCTGCCGTCGGTGTTGACCACGATGCTGACGACGAAGCTCGCGATCGAGAAGAGCCCGCGCGTCTGCGCCGCCGCGGGGGACGCGGCCGCCAGCACCAGCGCCAGCGCGGCGAGAATCCGGCCGATGCGCTCAGCTCCCGAACGAGACGCGCGGGACCTGCCGGTCTTCGGGGCGGTCGAGCTCGAAGTATGTCCGCTTGGCGAAGCGGAAGAACAGCGCGATCTGGTTGGAGGGGAAGCTGTCGACGGTCGTGTTGAGGTCGCGGACGACCGCGTTGTAGTAGCGGCGCGAGCTCTGGATCGTCTCCTCGATCGCGCCCAGCGAGGCCTGGAGCTCCCGGAAGCTCTGGTTCGCCTTGAGGTCGGGATAGGACTCGGCGAGCGCGAAGAGCTGGCGGAGCGCCCCGGTCAGCTGGTTCTCGGCCTGCGCGCGCGCCTCCGGCGTCTGCGCCGCCATGGCCGCGCCGCGCGCGCGGACGACCTGGTCGAGCGTGCCCCGCTCGTGCGCCGCGTAGCCCTTGACGGTCTCGACCAGGTTCGGCACCAGGTCGGTGCGCCGCTTGAGCTGCACGTCGATGTCCGACCACGCCTCCTCGGACCGCTGGCGCAGCCCGACGAGCTTGTTGTACGTGACGACGATGGCGATGACGAGCCCGACAAGGACGAGGAGAAAAACGAGGCCGCCAAAACTCATGATTCCCTCCTCGTCGATCGTAGCATCGGCATCGCGCGCGGCCGGCAAACCGTCGCCGCGCCGTTGGCGGGCGCGCCGGCCACTGCCAGCGGGGGCGATCGCGCGCGATGCCACAAGAGGGGGGATCGGCGCTAGGATGGGGCACTCGATCATCCCGTACCCAAGGAGACCACCCATGCCGATCCAGACTCGCTATCTCTTCAGCGCCGCCATGAGCGTCCGCTCCGACAAGGACGCGCTCTTCAACGAGGTCTACGACAAGGAGCACGTGCCGGCGCTGCTCACGGTGCCCGGCGTCATCGCGGTTGCGCGCTTCAAGAGCGAGCCCGTGACGATGATGATCGGCGGCGAGCGCAAGACGATCGTGATCGAGAGCGAGCCGGCCTACAACGCGCTCTACGAGGTCGAGAATCCGGCCGTGCTGGTCAGCGACGCCTGGGCGAAGGCCGTCGAGGAAGGGCGCTGGGCTGAGCACGTCCGTCCGTACACGACGAACCGCCGCCACGTGATGTACCGCCGCATCTCGTAGCGCGAGCTCCGCGGGCGTGACAGAGCACCCTCACCAGCCGCGGGCGCCGGCGGGAAGCGGGCTCGTCCTGACCCACGGCGCCGGCGGCAACGCGCGGGCGCCGCTGCTCGTCGCGCTCGGTGAGGCGTTCGCCGAGCGCGGCGTGACCGTCGTCCGCTACGATCTTCCCTACCGCCAGGCGAGCCGGACGGCGCCGCCGCGACCGGCGGGCGCCGCGAGGGACCGCGAGGGCCTCCGCGAAGCCGTCGCCTCGATGCGAGCGAGCGTGAGCGGCCGTGTCTTCCTCGGCGGCCACTCATACGGCGGTCGTCAGGCGAGCATCCTGGCGGCGAGCGAGCCCGGGCTCGCCGCCATGCTCCTGCTCCTCTCCTACCCGCTCCATCCCCCGCGCCGCCCGGCCGAGCTGAGGACGGTGCACTGGCCGAATCTCAAGACGCCGACGTTCTTCGCGCACGGATCGCGCGATCCGTTCGGCACCCGCGAGGAGATCGAGGCGGCGCGACGGCTGATACCGGCTCCCACCGAGCTGGTCACGTTCGAGAGAGCGGGGCACGACCTCTTTCGCACACCCGGGCGCGCCGGCACGGACGTCGCCGCTGAAATCGCGACGGCGTTCCTGCGTTTCG
>QHSM01000331.1 GCA_003221595.1 Candidatus Rokuibacteriota bacterium
CTGGGTCTACCTGAAGCTCAACGATCCGGAGCGCGAGACGATCCTCTGCAAGGACCCGTTCCAGTCCCACGACGAGCGGGTCGAGCGCCTCATCCGCTCCTTCTAGCGGCCCGTTCTTCGCCCCGGTTCTTTCCAGAGTGCTGCCCTGACGCCCGTTTGGCGGCACTAGGGAGCGAGCCTTCCCGGGGCCGACGTACCACCGGAAGGGGCAGGCAACAAAGGTTGACTCCCTCTGAATGGGGGTGCTACGCCTGATAGAGTCGGGTTTCAACCCACACGCTCACCCGAGCGGTCACACGGTGTAAGGAGTGCCCGATGTTCACCAACTCGAAGACGCTCGAGAACGGCAAGCCGGGCGCTGTCCCGCTGCTCACGGTCGTCGGCGACCGGGCCCGCATGGAGGGCAAGTTCGACATCGCGGACTCGATCCAGGTCGAGTGCGAGGTCGGCGGGGAAATGACGGTCGGCGGCAAGCTCGTCATCGGCGAGAAGGGCAGCGTCAGCGCCAACGTTCAGACGGTGGACGCGATCGTGATGGGAAGCTACTCGGGCAACATGATCGCGACCGGCAACGTCGAGATCACCGAGACCGGCCGGGTCACCGGCAACATCACGACCGACTCGCTCGTCATCTCGAAGGGCGGATTCTTCAACGGCAACGTCACGAAGATGAACGACTCGTCCAACGGCCAGCGTCCGGTGTACGCGGCCGACGACACCCGCGCCGCTTATGTGAGCGGCCAGAGGTAGAAAGGCCCGCGTCATATCGACATGCTCTGGAAAAAGAGCCCGCGCCCGACCAAAGGAAGTGATCTCACGGCCTTCATCGACGAAGGGTCGGAGATCGAGGGGAAGTACTCGTTCACCGGCACCGTCATGATCAACGGCAAATTCCGCGGTGAGATCACCTCCACCGACAGCCTGATCATCGGCGAGAAGGGCATCGTCAACGCCACGGTCCGGGCGGGGATCGTGCTGATCAACGGCGAGGTCATCGGCAATGTGTTCGCGGCCGAGCGCGTCGAGCTGCGCGGCGCCGCGAAGGTCCAGGGCGACGTCGAGGCGCCGGTGGTGGTGCTGGAGGAGGGCGTGCTCTTCGACGGCCACTGCAAGATGCGGAACGCGCGGTCGGGCGACGGCGCCGCCGAGGCCCGTGAGGGAACCGTCGTCGCGCTGAAGCGCTAGAGGTCTCCCCCGCTCACTCCAGCGGGCCGATCACCGTCTCGACGGCGGCCACGACCGTGTCCGCCTCGCAGAGCTCCAGCGCGGCATCGAGGTCGGCCTTGAGATAGCGATCCGCCTCGAGCCGCGGGACCCGCCTGCGCACCGCGTCCCGCGCCGCCGCGCTCCCGCGGCCCGGCGCCAGCGGGGCCCGGAAATCCAGCGCCTGCGCCGCCAGCAGGACCTCGATGGCGAGCACCTGCCGCGCGAGCCCCGCGGCGCGCCGCGCCTTCAGCGCCGAGCCCGCCGCCATCGAGTTGTAGTCCTCCTGAAGACCCGAGGTCGGCACCGACTCCGCGCTCGCCGGCATGGCCAGCGTCCGGAGCTCGGCGACCAGCGCCGCGGCCACATACTGGGCGATCATGTAGCCGGAGTGCACGCCGCCGTACGGCGAGAGGAACGGCGGCAGCAACTCGTTCGTCAACGGGTTCACGAGCCGGTCGATCCGCCGCTCGCTGATGCCGGCAAGCTGGACGAGCCCAAGGGTGAGCGTGTCGAGCGCCAGGCCCAGCACCTCGCCGTGAAAGTTTCCGCCGCTCAGCACGACGCCGTCCGCCGGGAATACGAGCGGATTGTCGGAGACCGAGGCGAGCTCGCGCTCGATCACCGAGCGCGCGAAGGTAACGGCCTCGCGCGTCGAGCCGTGCACCTGCGGCATGCAGCGCAGGCTGTAGGCGTCCTGGACCCGCGTGCAGTCGCGGTGCGAGGCGATGATCGCGCTCTCCGCGGTGAGCTTCATTAGATTTGCGGCCACCGCGAGCTGGCCCGGGTGGGGCCGGAGCGCGTGGATTCGCGGATCGAACGCGGCGTTCGAACCCATGAGGGCCTCGAGCGACATGGCGCCGGCGACGTCGGCCAGGCGCGCCAGGCGCGCGGCGTCGAGCACGGTGAGCGCGCCGTGACCGGCCATCAGGTGCGTGCCGTTGAGCAGCGCGAGCCCCTCCTTCGTCTCGAGGACGAGCGGGGCCACGCCCGCGCGGGCCAGCGCCTCGGCGGCGGGCAGCTGCCGGTCACCGGCCCGGGTCGACCCTTCGCCGAGCAGGCAGAGCGCCACGTGGGCGAGCGGCGCCAGGTCGCCCGACGCGCCCACCGAGCCGAGCTCGGGGACGACGGGATGGACCCGTTGATTGAGGCAGGCCACGATCGTCTCGACGACGATAGGTCTCACTCCGGACGCACCGCGCGCGAGAGAAGCCGCGAGCAGGAGCATGATCGCGCGCACGTCCGGCTCCGCGAGCGCCGAGCCGACGCCCGCGGCATGGCTCAGGACGAGGTTTCGCTGGAGGTCGGCGCGCTCGCCATGCGGAATGACGACGTCCTTGAGCTTGCCGACCCCGGTCGTGATGCCGTAGATGGGCTCCGAGCCCGCCGCCAGCCGCTCGACGAAGGCGCGACCCGCGCCGAGGGCCCGGCGCGCCGCCGGAGCGAGCGCCACCGGCTCGCCGCGGCGGGCGACCGCCTCGACGGCTTCGAGGCCGAGGGGCCCCCCGTCTAGATCGACCATCGCCGTGTCAGCTCGCGGACCCGGCCCAGGAGCCGGCCCGCGTCGACCCTCGCGAGGCGGCCCCCGTCGACCACGCGGCGCCCGTGGACCCACACGTCCGTCACCGCCCGAGGCGACATCGCGTAGACCACCGACTTCAGGAGATCGGTCGGCGGGTGGAGCGAAGCGTCTTCGAGGTCTACCGCGACGAGATCGGCGAGCCGTCCCGGCGCGATGACGCCCGCATCGAGCCCGAGGATCTCCGCGCCCGACCGGGTGCCGAGGCCGAAGACGGTCACCGCGTCGACCGCCGCGCCGTCGAGGAGACGAACGCGCTGGAGCAGCGACGTCATGCGCATCTCCTCGAAGATCGACAGGCGGTTGTTGGTGCAGCCGCCGTCGGTGCCGAGCCCCACCCGGACACCCGCCCGCATGAGCTCGGGAACACGCGTGATCCCGTCGCCGAGGAACATGTTGGAGCTCGGGCAGTACGCGAGCGCGGCGCGCCGGCCGCCCATCAGCTCGATCTCCCCGTCGTCGAGCCAGACGCAGTGGACGCCGATCATCCGCGGGCCCAGCACGCCGAGGCGGTCGAGATAGCGCAGCGGGGTGGCGCCGTGCTCGCGGAGCGTGCGCTCGACCTCGTAGCGTCCCTCGGCCACGTGGATGTGAAACCGCGTGGCCTCCGTCTCCGCGATCTCCCACCCCGCTCTGATCATCGCCGGGGACGCGCCGTGCGGGCTGTGCGGCGCGGGCTGCACCACCGTGGTCTCGTCGTCGCGGTGCGCCGCGATCAGCTCACGGGTCCGGCGCGCCGCGTCCGCAACCGTCTCCCGGTAGCGCTTGGGCGCGCCCTCCCAGTCGTACATGCCGCGCGCCAGGACCAGGCGGATCCCGATCATCCGCGCGGCCTCGATCACCGCCTCGGCGTTCGCGTTGCCCGCGTCCTGGAGGTAGAAGAAGTCCACGCAGGTCGTGACGCCGCTCTGCAGCATCTCGGCGAAGGCGAAGGCGGCGCCGAGCGCGATCCCCTCACGGTCCAGCCGCTCGGAAAAGGGGTAGAGCACGCGATCGCGCCAGCCGGCGAAGTCGAGGTCGTCGCCGAGACCGCGCAGGAGCGACTGGAAGGTGTGGCAGTGCGCGTTGATCGTCCCCGGCACCAGCGCCCGGCCGGCAAGCCTCACGTCGTCCGGGGCGGCGCCGTGAAGGGGCTCGATCGACACGATCCGGCCGCCGTCGAGCGTCACCGCTCGGCCCGAAGCCCATCCCGCCTCGGTCAGGACCAGATCCGGGACGAGTCTCACGTCGTGATCCCGGGCAGATCGATCCGGTGGCGCCGCGCCGCCGCGACGGCCTCCGGGTAGCCGGCATCGGCATGCCGCATGATTCCGGTGCCCGGGTCGGTCGTGAGCACCCGCTCGAGGCGTCGCGCCGCTTCCGGCGTGCCGTCGGCGACGACGACCATGCCGGCGTGGATCGAGTACCCGATGCCGACGCCGCCGCCGTGGTGCACCGACACCCACGTCGCGCCCGACGCGGTGTTGAGGAGCGCGTTGAGAACCGGCCAGTCGGCGATCGCGTCCGAGCCGTCGCGCATCGATTCCGTCTCGCGATTCGGCGAGGCGACCGAGCCGGAGTCGAGGTGGTCGCGGCCGATGACGATGGGCGCCTTCACCGTGCCGCGGGCGACGAGCTCGTTGAAGATCCTCCCGGCCTTCGCGCGGTCGCCGTAGCCGAGCCAGCAGATGCGCGCCGGCAACCCCTGAAAGCTGACGCGCGCGCGGGCGAGACCGAGCCAGCTCACCAGCGACTCGTTCTCCGGCATCGCGTCGATCAGCGCCCGATCGGTCGCGTAGATGTCCTCCGGATCGCCCGAGAGCGCCACCCAGCGGAACGGGCCCATCCCCTCGCAGAAGAGCGGCCGGATGAACGCGGGCACGAAGCCGGGATAGCTGAAGTCGGAGACGCCCGCGTTCTCGGCCTCGCGCCGGAAGTTGTTGCCGTAGTCGAAGAGGATCGCGCCCGCGCGCTGGAACTCGAGCATCGCCCGCATCTGCGCGGCGATCGATTCGTACGCGCGCTTCCGGTACGTCTTGGGGTCGCGGGCGCGCAGGACCGACGCGTCCGCCGTCGAGAGCCCCGCCGGCACGTACCCGCCGATCACGTCGTGAGCAGCGGTCTGATCGGTCACCACGTCGAATCGAACACCCCGACGGGCGAGCTCGGGGTGCACGTCGGCGGCGTTCCCGTGAACGGCGATGGAGAGGGGCTCGCCGCGGGCCCGCGCCGCGTTCGCCCACGCGAGCGCTTCGTCCAGCGACGCGGCGACACGGTCGACGTACCGGAGCCGGAGCCGCCGCTCGATGCGCTCGCGGTCGACCTCGACGAAGAGGCCGACGCCGCCGTTGAGCGTGACGGCAAGCGGCTGGGCACCGCCCATTCCGCCGAGACCGGCCGAGAGCACGAGGCGTCCCGCCAGCGAGCCACCGAAGTGCTTGCGCGCGCACGCGCCGAACGTCTCGTACGTGCCCTGCAGGATGCCCTGGGTGCCGATGTAGATCCAGGAGCCCGCCGTCATCTGGCCGTACATGGTGAGCCCCATCGCATCGTACCGGCGAAAGTGCTCCCAGTCGGCCCACTCCGGCACCAGCAGCGCGTTGGCGATGAGCACGCGCGGGGCGTCGGGATGGGTCCGGAACACGCCGACGGGCTTCCCTGACTGGACGAGCAGCGTCTCGTCGCCCTCGAGCCGGCGAAGGGTCTCCACGATCGTGTGGTACGCCTGCCAGTTGCGGGCCGCCTTGCCCGATCCGCCGTAGACGACCAGGTCCTCCCAGCGCTCCGCGACGTCGGGGTCGAGGTTGTTCATCAGCATCCGGAGCGCCGCTTCCTGCGGCCATCCCTTGCACGAGATGGCCGTGCCGCGCGGGGCGCGGATGGGCGCGGAGGGCCGCTCGGCGGGCGAGGGCATCAGCGTCACTCTAGCGAGAGGCGCCGTTGAGTACAATGGCGACGCCACTCATGCCGATCCTCAACGCGCTGATCGCCGCCGCTGCCTTCGGGCTCAGCGCGCCGCTCTCGAAGCTGCTCCTCGACGTCGTGTCGCCCTTGTTTCTCGCCGGGCTCCTGTATCTCGGAGCCGGGCTGTTTCTCGGGTTGACGCGTCTCGTCTGGCGCCGGCGCCCGACCGCCGGGCGGCCGCTGGCGCCGCGGGACCGGCGCATCCTGGCCGCGGTCGTTCTGGTCGGAGGTGTCCTGGCGCCGCCGCTGCTTCTCTGGGGCCTCGCGCGGAGCCCCGCTACCACCACGGCGCTCCTGCTCAATCTCGAGGTGGTGTTCACGGCCCTCCTGGCCGGTCTCGTCTTCGGCGAGCACCTCGGCCCGCGCGTCGTCATCGCCGCCGCTGTCATGGCGCTCGGCGGCATCGCGCTCGGCTGGACGTCGGGCGGCCCGGAAATCACCGCGGCGGCCGGGGCCGTCGCCCTCGCGTGCCTGCTGTGGGCGCTCGACAACAATCTGACCCGCCTCATCGCTGACAGCGACCCGCTGCTCATCGTCGAGGTCAAGGGCCTCGTCGCGGGAAGCGTCAACACGCTCCTGGCGGTCCTGAGCGGACAGCCCTGGCCCGCTCCCGGAACCGTCGGGCTCGGCATGGCGCTGGGCGCGGTGAGCTACGGCACGAGCCTCGTCCTCTTCATCCTGGCCATGCGCAATCTGGGCGCCGCGCGGGCCGGGGCGTACTTCGCGACGGCGCCGTTCTTCGGCGCGGCCGGCGGCCTCGCGCTCGGGGAGCCGCTGACCGCCGGCCTCCTCGTCGCGGCGGCCCTGATGGCCGGGGCGACGTGGCTCCTGGTGCACGAGCGCCACTCGCACCGGCACCAGCACGCACCGAGTGCGCACAGCCACCGGCACATCCACGATGCGCATCACCAGCACGAGCACGGCGGATGGGAGGGACCCGAGCCTCACGACCATCCGCACTCGACGGGCCCGCTCGAGCACGAGCATCCGCATACCCCCGACATCCACCACGATCACGGTCACCGCTGAGGCGGTATACTCGCGGCGCCCGACGAGAGAGCACACATGCGAGCCGATCACTCCCGCCTCGGCATAGTCCTGGCCCCGTTCGCCACGCTTCCGGCGCCGGAATTCGTCGCCGTCGCCCGCGAGGCGGAGGCGCGCGGCTACCACACGGCATGGACGGGCGAGGCCTCGGGCTACGACGCGCTCACCCTCATGGCGACGATCGCGAGCCACACCGAACGGCTGCACGTCGGCTCCGCGGTGGTCCCGGTCCAGACGCGCACGCCGGTCGTCCTCGGCCAGAGCGCGGCGACGCTCAACCACCTGTTCCCCGACCGGGTCGTGCTCGGAATCGGGCTCTCGAGCCGGGTCATCGTCGGCGACTGGCACGGGCTCGCGTTCGCGCCATCGGTCCAGCAGATTCGCGAGGCCGTGCAGATCATCCGCATGGTCGCGGCGGGCGAGCGCGTCAGCTTCGAGGGCAAGTTCTACCGGGTCAAGAACTTCCGCCTCGCCGCCCCGCCGCCGGCGAAGCCGGTTCGCGTCGTCCTGGCCGCCCTGGGGCCCGAGATGCTGGAGCTCGCGGGCGAGATCGCGGACGGCGTGGTCCTGAACTGGATTCCGCCCGAGACCGTCCCGGCCTCGATCACGCATCTGGAGGCGGGCGCCCGGACCGCGGGCCGGACGCTGGCCGGATTCGAGATCGCGTCGTTCATCCGCACGTGCGTCACCGACGACGCGCCGGCGGCGCGCGAGGCGCTGGCGCGCGACATCACCGGGTACGCGACGGTCGATTCCTACGCGAGCTTCTTCCGGAGCGCCGGCTTCGTCGACGAGGTCGACGCGGTGAACGCGGCGTGGCGCGCGGGCGACCGCGCCGGCGCCGTGAAGCAGGTCTCGTCGAGATTCCTCGACGGCCTCGGCGTCGTGGGGCCCGAGGCCTCCTGCCGTGATCGCATCGCCGAGTTCGCCCGCGCCGGTCTCACTCAGCCGGTCATCGTGCCGTTCGCCCCCGGCGGCGCGGACGCCCGCGCGGCGCAGCTTCGCACGCTGCGCGCCTTCCCGTGAGCGCCGGGCCGCGCGTCCTCGGTGTGATTCCGGCGCGGCTTCAATCGACGCGCCTGCCCCGCAAGGTCCTCCGCGAGATCGCCGGCAAGCCGCTGATCGTCCACGTGTTCGAGGCCGCGCGGCGCGCGCCGGATCTCGGCGATCTCCTGGTGGCGACCGACTCCGACGAAGTGGTCGCCGCCTGCGCGGGGTTCGGGATTCCCACGATCATGACCTCCGCCGAGCACCCGTCCGGCACCGACCGGATCTGGGAGGTCGCGCAGACGCGCCCCGCCGACGTCTACGTGAACATCCAGGGCGACGAGCCGCTGATCACGCCGGATCACATCCGGCTCCTCGTCGGGCCGTTCCGCGAGCGTCCCGATACCGAGGTGACCACGCTCAAGATCCGCCTGGCGCCCGATGAGGCGTCCAACCCGAACGTGAACAAGGTCGTCTGCGGCGTGGACGGCCGGGCGCTCTACTTCTCGAAATATCCGATCCCGTACGACCGCGACGGGATCGGCGTGGTGCGCTACAAGCATCCGGGCTTCTACGCCTACCGCAAGGCGGCGCTCGACGCCTTTCACCGCCTGCCGCCGTCGCCGCTCGAGCTCACGGAAAAGCTCGAGCAGCTCCGCTTCCTGGAAAACGGGATCGACATCGTCGTCGTCGAGACCGTCACGTCGACGATCGGCGTGGACACGGAGGCCGACCTGCAGGCGGTCGAGGCGCTCATGACCGGTCGCCGGCCCCCATCGAGATGATCGCGTTGGGCCGGGCGCGCTATGCTGATGGCATGCGGGGATTGTCTACGACAAGATTGCGGCTCGTCGCCGTCGCGAGCTTCGTGGCCGTCGTCTTCGCGGTGGCGCCCCACGCGGCGCTCGCCGAGCCGAGCTCGCCGGCCGCGGAGCAGGTCCGCCAGCCCGCTACCACGTCGCCCAGCGCCGACAGCGAGTTCAACCGCGGAGTGCGCGCGCGCCTCGCCCGGGACTGGCCGACGGCCGTCGACGCCCTCCGCGGCGCGATCGCGCTGCGGGCCGCCTTTCCCGAAGCGTGGAACGAGCTCGGGTTCGCGCTGCGAAACCAGGGCCGCTACACGGAGTCGCTCCAGGCCTACGACGAGGCGCTCAGGCTTCGGCCGAATTTCCCGGAGGCGCTCGAGTATCTGGGCGAGACCTACGTCAAGCTCGGCCGGCTCGAAGACGCGCGACGAGTCCTGGAGCGGCTGCGACCTCTCGACGCCGGGCGTGCTCAGGAGCTCGCGGAGGTCATCCAGAAGGGGTCGTAGCCCGGAGCGGCGGCGCTCCGGGCTCCCCCGCGGCTAGAACCGGGACGCCGTCAGCCTCACGTCGGCCTGAGCCCAGGCCTTCTGGAATCGCGCCTCGACCTGCGTGGCCTCGGCCGTCTTGCCCTGCGCCTTCAGGCTCTGCGCGAGCCCGAACAGCGACCAGCCGTTCTCCGGATTCCGCCGCAAGTCTTCCCGGTAGACAACCTCCGCGTCCGCGGCGCGACCGGCCTGGAGCAGCACCGCGCCCAGCGACTGGCGCACGGGGAAATACCAGGGCGGCGGCTCCGTGAACCAGTGGGCGTCCTGCTCGGCCACCGCCGCGCGTAGCAGCCGGTCGGCGGTCGAGATGTCGCCGCTCTTCGCCGCGATCTCGCCCGCCAGCAGATTTGCCGCGAGCTGGAGCATGTTCTTCGCGCGGAAAAAGAACGCCACCGTGCGTTCGGCCGGGACACTCTCGCGAATCGTCTCCAGCTCGCGAAGCTCGCGGGCCGCGTCGGCGGCCTGTCCCTTTGCGTTGAAGGCGATCCCGCGCGCATAACGCCACACGCCGGACGTGTACGACCATTCCCGAGGCGGCGCCGGATAGGCGAGCACCTCGTCCCAGCGACCGAAGCGTGCCAGCGCCACAATCGGCGCGGCCGGGGCCGTCTCCATGTCCGGCATGGCCTTGATCATCTCGGCCGGCGCATTCTCGGCGAACTCTCGCGCGGCGCGATTCGTCTCGGCGTTCCGGCCCTGCATGCTGGCCGAATGCCAGATGAAGTCGATGTTGTGCGGATAGTAGAGACCCCGATAGATCATGCTCGGCTGCGACGTCTTGAAGTACGCGCGGTCAGCCTGCACCGCCGCCGCGTTCGAGTTGACGGCGTCCGTGTACCGTCCGACGCGCCAGTAGATGTGCGACGGCATGTGGACCATGTGCCCGGCCCCGGGCATCAGGGGTCGGAGACGATCGGCGGCCGCCTCGGCGCGCGCGGGCTGCGTGCTCGCCTCGACCGCGTGGATGTAGAGGTGGAGCGCGCCGGGATGGTTCGGGTTCCGGGCGATGACACGCTCGAGGGTCTGCACGATCTCCTCGGTGCCCGGCTGAGCCGCGCCCTCCGGCGTCCAGAGGTTCCAGGGCCTCAGGTTCATCATGGAATCGGCGAAGAAGGTCGAGGCCTCCAGGTCGTCGGGAAACTGGCGCGCGGCCTCGCGCATCGCGTCGGCGTAGGCGCGGTCGAGCGCCTCGCGCTTGGCCTGGGGATCGGCCGAGTGGCGCTTGCCGACGGCCTGGATCATCGCGCGCTCCACCGGGCGCGCGCCGGCCGCGAGCGCCTCGGCCTGCTTCACGGCGGCCAGCGCCCTCGTCTCGCGCTCGGCGTCGGTCGGGTGGTTGTAGTTGCCGCCCTCGGTCATGACGATGCCCCAGTAGCACATGGCGCATCGCGGATCGAGGCGCGCGGCTTCCTTGAACGCCCGTTGCGCCTCGTGGTGGTTGAACCCGTACATCAGCCGCAAGCCCTGATCGAACCACCGCTGGGCGTCGGGAGAGGTCGTGGTGATCCGGTAGGAGTAGCTTCCGAGGGAATCGTAGAGGACAGGACGAGCATCGGCCGCATGGCCCTTATGGTCTCCCTGCGCCTGACCCTGCACGGTGGTGTCCTGACCCTGCATCGCGCAGCCGGCCACGACGAGCAGAACGGCGGACAAGATGATCGATCGCTGCAGTCGCATGTGCGCTCCTCTCGAAGCTTCGGATTTCATCGCCGGGGTCGACGGGCCGTCCGGCCCCCAGCATGATACCGGCGGGCCTTCCCGGTTCCCACCATCAACGATAGGCGCAGGGCGGGACCGGGGTACGGAATGGCGCCTGGGTGAGGTGCTCGCCCGGCGCGAAGAGGCGGAGCTGCTGGGGCCGGGGCGCGTGCGCGAGCCGGCGGCCGCCCAGCGTGAGGAACCACCCGGCCCGAGCCATGTCGACGCCCGCCGCCCGAAGATCTCCGGACCCGCGGATCACGCTGCGAGGGCGCGCGGCCACGAGGCTTCGCGCCGTCGCGGGGCCGATTCCCGGCACGCGCACCAGAGCCTCGTACGGCGCGCGGGAAACCTCGATCGGAAACCGCTCGGGATGGGCGAGCGCCCAGGCCGTCTTCGGGTCGTCGTGAAGCGACAGGTTGCCGTCCGTGCCGAAGACGAGCTCGTCGTACTCGAAGCCGTATTGGCGCAGGAGATGCTCCGCCTGGTAGAGCCGAAGCTCGCGCGCCGCCGGCGTCGCACGCTGTCCCTCCAGCGGCGTCCCCACGACCGGCTGGAAGGCGCTGAAGTGAGCGTGATGAAGAAGGCGCTGCCGCTCGAGCCGGGCCACCAGGCCGAGGATTTCGCGATCCGCCTCGCCCGCGGCGCCGACGACGAACTGGGTCGTCGGTCCAATCGCCCCGGATCGAGCCGGTGACTCGATACGCCGGCGCTCGAGGACGAGCCGGCCGGCCAGCTCGAGCTTCGGCAACAGGTCTCCGCCGAAGTCCTTTTCTCGCGCGAGAGCCCGCACGTAGCCGTCGCCGGGCGCCTCGAGGTTGATCGACACGCGGCTGGCGAGCCGCACCGCCGCCTCGACCTGGGCGCGCTCGGCGCCCGGCAGGAGCTTCAGGTGAACGTAGCCGCGGAAGCCCTCGCGGCGCCGCAGGAGATCGACCGTGGCGAGCATCCGGTCGGTCATCTTCGAGGGGCGGCCGGGGACGCCGGAGGTGAGGAACAAGCCGTCGGCGAGGCCGCCGCGCTGAGCGCTCATGAACACGCGCGCCACTTCCTCCGGCTCGAGATAGGTCCGCCTGACCTTCCCGCCGCAGAACGTCGGACAGTAGCCGCAGGAGAGCGAGCAGGCGTTGGTCTGCATGACTCGCATGAGGCGCGTCGGCCCGTGGCCCGGGTGGGTCACCCTGGTGATGCCCACCGGGGCGCCAGGCTGCGATGAGAGCTCGCCGGCGCGCGCGGGTACGCCGGCCGGCCCGTCCCTGTCCCTTGACTCGGAGAGAAGCGTCACTCGCGTCCTCAGGTCCATGAGGGTTCATATACTATACAGAAGACGAGTAGTCCAGCCCGGACGGCGATCCGCTGCGAACGGGACCGCAGGGACCCTTCAGGCGCTCCGATCGCCCCCAGCCCGGCGCAGCTCAGCGGCTCTGACGGGGATCTGGACTCCCTCGGCCGCAAGGCGCCGGAGGATGCGCTTTCGGAGCTCGTGCTGGACGACGAACTGGTCCGTGAACGATTTGACCTGGCAGACGAGCGTGAACTCGAGGGAGAAGTCGCCGAAGCCCGGGATGAGTCGCGCCGTCGGCGCGGGCTCCGCGAGCAGGCCGGGGACCTCGCCGACGGCCCGGCTCGCCTCCTCGACGAGAAGGCGCTCGACCAGGTCCGGGTCGGCGCCGTAGTCGACGCCGACGCGAATCAACAGCGCGAGCCGCGGCTCCGGCATGTCGTAGTTCGTGATGATCGACTCGGCCACCCGCTTGTTCGGGATGGTGACCACGACGTTCTGGAGCATTCGCACCCGGGTCGAGCGCCACCCGATGTCCTCGACGTGGCCCTCGACCGTGTCGGCGAGCTTCACGTAGTCGCCCACGCGGATCGGCTTGTCGGCCAGCAGGTGGATGCCGGCGAAGAGGTTCGACAGCGTGTCCTGCAGCGCCAGGGCCACCGCGAGGCCACCGACGCCCAGCGCCGTGAGGATCGGCGTGATCTCAATGCCGAGCGCGGCGAGCAGCACCAGGAGGCCGACGCAGTAGACGATGCCGCGGGCGACGGACTGACCGAGCCCGGCGATCGGGCGGCCGAGCGCCTTGCGCTCGCTCACGCGCTGGATGAGCGTGCTCAGGACGTTGGCGATCGTGATGGTGACCGACAGGATCACCGCGACCTCGAGGATGAGGCTCAGCGGCTGGGACAGACGCGACGACAGCCGCTCGGTCTCGTTCGCCACCACGATGCCGACCCAGAGGCCGAAGACTGCGGACCACAGGATCGACGGTAGCCGGATTGCCTGAGCCAGCGACGACCAGCCGTTCGGCGAGCCCGACCACCGGCCGAGAGCCGAGAGTAGGAGCCCGCGAAGGAGCAGGGAGAACAGAGTGGCGGCGACGAGCGCCACCGCCGGCCACGCGAGCGGCCACAGGCGCTACATGCTATCGTAGTCGGGCTCATGAGTCAGCGCGGACTCTTCTACGGCTGGGTGGTGCTCGCCGCCGCGGCCACGGTCGTCGCCTTCGGACAGGGATCGATCTTCTCGCTCGGCGTGTTTCTCAAGCCGCTCGAAGAATCGATGCATTGGAGCCGGAGCGCCATCTCGACGACTGCGCTGATCAACTGGTTCGCCATGGGTGCCGGCTCGTTCTGCTGGGGCGCGCTGTCGGACCGCCTCGGTAGCCGCCTCGTGACCATCGCGGGCGGGTTCCTGCTCGGCCTCGGGATGGTCCTCTCGAGCCAGGCGACCGCGCTCTGGCATCTCCACGTGACGTTCGGCGTGGCGGTAGGGTTCGCCGCCGGGGCGTTCCTGACGCCGCTCTCCGCGACGGCGACCAGGTGGTTCACCACCAACCGGGGGCTGGCGGTCGGGATCGTCTCCGCGGGCGGCGGCGCCGGCATCTTGATAATCTCGCCGCTCATGCGCTGGATCACCTCGGCGTATGACTGGCGCGTGGCGATGATCGTCCTCGGCGACCTCGCGTGGCTGGTGACGATCCCGGTCGCGCTCCTCATCAAGAACGCGCCGGCCGACATGGGCGCGGTCGCCCTGGGTGGCGCGGCGGCGCCCCATCGCGACTACGACACGACCCAGGTCCTGCGCGCCCCGCAGTTCTGGGCCATCGCGCTCACGCACTTCGCCTGCTGCGCCGCGCACGCGGGCCCGATCTTCCACATGGTGACCCACGCGATCGATCAGGGCGTGGCCACGATGGTCGCCGCGACCGTCCTCGGCGTCTCCGGTCTCTCGTCGATCGCCGGACGCATCGCCTGCGGTCTTCGGCCTCTCGTACGGCGGCGTGATGCCCCTCTACGCGCTGGTCACGCGCGAGTACTTCGGCGAAAAGGTCATGGGCACGGCGTACGGCGCCGTGTTCCTGATCTCGACCCTCGGTATGGGGCTCGGCTCCTGGGCCGGCGGATGGATTCACGACGCCTTCGGCAGCTACGCCTGGCTCTTCATCAGCTCCGCCGCGATCGGCGCCACGGCGATGGTCCTCGCGCTGACGTTCCGGGCCCCGCACAGCGCGGTCGTGCGCCGTCCGGCCGTGGCGGGGGCTCGCTAATCGGCCCACACCCGGTTCGCGATTGACACCCGCGAGCCCGTAATGATACTTATTCGTCGCCTTTCCCACAGGTTAGGCCGCATCCAGTACCCGCAAGCCTGATCGAGAAGGATCGCGCGATCAAGGAGGCTCACGCATGGATCGGATGAATCGCAGAAAGTTCATCGAGGTGTCGGGCTCGGCGGCGGTCGCCGGCATCGGCATCGAGGGAATTCTCGCTGCGCGGCGGGCGCCCGCCTACGCGCAGGGGACCAAGCTCCACCTGCTCCGCTGGAACGACTTCGTTCCGGCCGCGGACGAGGTTCTGGCCAAGCAGATGCCGGAGGCCTCCAAGGCCCTCGGCGCCGAGGTCACGCTCGAGCGGATCAACGCCAACGACCTGCAGGCGCGGATCACCGCGGCGATCTCCTCCGGGAGCGGCCCGGACATCATCCACGTGCTGAAGAACTGGCCCCACCTGTACGAGAAGAGCCTGGTGGACGTGAGCGACGTCGCCGAGCCGCTCGGCAAGGCCCAGGGCGGCTTCTACCCGGCGATGACGGAGCTCTGCAAGGTCGGAAGCACCTGGCGCGCCGTTCCCCATGCGATCGTCGGCGGCCAGATCGCCTATCGCAAGTCGCTGTTCGAAGAGGTGGGCGCCAAGGAGTTTCCGAAGACCTGGCAGCAGTACCGCGAGGTCGGCAAGAAGCTCAAGGCCAAGGGCTACCCGATCGGCCAGACCGCCGGGCACACCTTCGGCGACGCGCCGGTGTTCTGGTACTCGTTCATGTGGGCGTTCGGCGGCAAGGAAGTCGAGAAGGACGGCAAGACCGTCGTCCTCAACTCCAAGGAGACGCTCGAGTCGGTGAAGTTCGCGGTCGCGTTCTGGAAGGAGGCCTGCGACGAGGGCGGCCTCGCCTGGGACGACTCGAACAACAACCGCGCGTTCCTCTCGGGCACCATCTCGGCCACCATCAACGGCGCGTCGATCTACGTCGAGTCGCTACGCAACAAGGAAAAGTACAAGACCGAGAAGGGCGCCCTGATGCACACCGACATCCTCCACGCGCCGAACCCGGCGGGGCCGGCGGGCGTCTACCATCTCCACGCGCCGTTCAGCCACGCGGTCATGGGCTACTCGAAGAATCAGAAGCTCGCCAAGGATTTTCTGCGGTGGCTGCACGGCAAGGAGCAGTTCGAGCAGTGGTTCGTCGCCCAGAAGGGATTCAGCGTCGGCTCGACGACCGACTGGGAGAAGCACAAGATGTGGGAGATCGACCCGGTCATGCTGCCGTACCGCACGGCGGCGCGCGCGTTCCGCCTGTACGGGTACGCGGGACCGCCCGGACGCGCCGCGTCCGAGGTCGAGTCGAAGTACATCATCACCGACATGTACGCCAAGGCGATCCAGGGCATGAAGCCCGAGGACTCTCTGCACTGGGCGGCGTCCGAGCTGAAGAAGATCTACGCCTGATGTCCAAGGCGCGCTCCCGGGTGATCGCGGGCGGGGCCGGCCAGGCCGCGGAGGCTGCCCGGCTCACCGCGTTCCCCCGGGAGACGACGACGCTGGGAATCTTCGCGCGACTCCTCGAGGACGAGCGCGTGCTCGGGTCCCTGCTCCTCCTCCCCACCGTCGTCCTGCTGGGGCTGTTCATCGCCTATCCGTTCGTGAAGGGCGTGTGGCTCAGCCTCACCAGCGCCACCGTCGGCAACCCGGGCGAGTTCGTCTGGTTCGGCAACTACGTCAAGATCTGGAACGACTCCATCTTCCAGCGCGCGGCCGCGAACACGTTCGTCTACACGGGTGTCGCCACCGTGGGCAAGCTCGCGCTCGGCATGTGGCTGGCGCTCCTCCTCAACCGGCATTTTCGCGGCAAGCGCCTGGTCCGGGCGTCAATGCTGCTGCCCTTCATCGTGCCCACGGTGCTCTCCACCTTCGCGTGGAAGTGGATGTTCGACCCGACCTTCAGCGTGCTGAACTGGAGCCTCTACCATCTGGGCTTCATCCAGACCCGGATCGGCTGGCTCACCGATCCCACGATGGCGCTCGGCTCGGTCATCCTCGTCAACATCTGGCGCGGGATGCCCTTCTACGCGATCACCCTCCTGGCCGGCCTGCAGACCGTCAATCCGGAGCTGCACGAGGCAGCGGCGATCGACGGGGCCACCGGCTGGCAGCGCTTCTGGCGGATCACGTGGCCGCTCCTCCTGCCGGTCACGATGGTGGTGACACTCTTCTCGATCATCCAGACCTTCGCGGACTTTCAGCTCGTCTACGTGCTCACCGGCGGCGGGCCCGCCAACGCGACGCACCTGTTTGCCACCTACGCGTACCAGATCGGCATCAACACCGGGCTCCTCGGCGAGGGCGCGGCGGTCTCGCTCGCGATGTTCCCGATGCTCTTCCTCATCGTCGTCATCCAGCTCTGGTACATCCGACGCGTCGAGGGCGCGTGATGGCGGGCCGCGCGGGCTCGGGCGCGGGTATGGTCGAGGGCAGCCGCTGGCACAAGTGGGTGTTCTTCCACGTCCCGCTGATGGTCTTCGTCGTGGGCACGCTCTTTCCGTTCTACTGGATGCTCGTCACCGCGTTCCGACCCGACGGCGAGCTCTACCGACCGTGGCGCGCGGTCAACAACACGCCGTTCTGGACGACCCAGCCGACCCTCGAGCACGCGATCTATCTCTTCAAGCAGACGATGTTCGCGACCTGGCTCTGGAACACGATGTTCATCGCGCTCCTGTCCACGCTGATCTCGCTCTTCTGCGGGCTCCTGGCCGGCTACGCGCTGGCGCGGCTCCGCTTTCCGCTGGCCGGCGGCCTCGGGACCAGCATCTTCGTGACCTATCTGGTGCCGCCGACGCTCCTCTTCATCCCGCTGGCCAACATCATCCGCGACTTCCGGCTCGGCGACACGCCGTGGTCGCTGATCCTGACCTATCCGACGTTCCTCATCCCGTTCTGCACGTGGCTACTCATGGGCTACTTCAAGACGATCCCGAAGGAGCTGGAGGAGTGCGCGCGGATCGACGGGGCTACGCGGGTGCGGGCCATGATCCAGATCATCTTCCCGATCGCCACGCCGGGCATCCTGTCGGCGGGCATCTTCGCCTTCACCCTGTCCTGGAACGAGTTCATCTACGCGCTGGTCTTCCTCTCGTCCCCGCAGCAGAAGACGGTGCCGGTCGGCGTCGTCTCCGAGCTGATCCGGGGCGACGTCTTCTTCTGGGGTCCGCTGATGGCCGGGGCGCTGCTGGGCTCGATTCCGGTCGCGCTCATCTACTCGTTCTTCGTCGAGCACTATGTCGCCGGCCTCACCGGGGCGGTGAAAGGCTGAGGCGCGTCCCGGTCGAGAATGGTGTACCATCGGGCATTCTGAGCAAGGAGAACCGTTCATGGCCCAAGTGATGATGAAGGACCTGAACAAGAAGTACGACGAGGTGCACGCCGTCAAGGACGTGAACCTCCACATCCGCGACAAAGAATTCGTCGTCCTGGTCGGTCCCTCCGGGTGCGGCAAGTCGACGACGCTCCGGATGGTCGCCGGGCTCGAGGAGATCACGGCGGGCGAGATCACGATCGGCGACCGGATCGTCAACGATCTGCCGCCGAAGGACCGCGACATCGCGATGGTTTTCCAGAATTACGCCCTGTACCCGCACATGACCGTGTACGACAACATGGCGTTCGGCCTGAAGATGCGCAAATTCCCCAAGCCCGAGATCGCCAAGCGCGTGGGGGACGCGGCCGAGATTCTCGGAATCCAGGAGCTCCTCAAGCGCAAGCCCCGGCAGCTCTCCGGCGGTCAGCGGCAGCGCGTCGCGGTGGGCCGCGCCATCGTGCGCCATCCCCAGGTGTTCCTCTTCGACGAGCCGCTCTCGAACCTCGACGCGAAGCTCCGCGTGCAGATGCGGGTCGAGCTCAAGCGCCTGCACGACCGCCTCGAGACGACGGCCATCTACGTCACCCACGACCAGGTCGAGGCGATGACGCTCGGTGACCGGGTCGTGGTCATGAAGGACGGCTGGATCCAGCAGGTCGGGGAGCCGCTCGAGCTGTACGGGAAGCCCGCCAACCGGTTCGTGGCCGGCTTCATCGGCTCGCCATCGATGAACTTCGTTGACGTGACCGTCGCCGACGCCAGCGGCGCCCTGTGGGTCGAGACCGCGGGGCTGCGGGTGAAGGTGCCGCCGGCGCTATCCGGCCGGCTCGGCGCCTACAAGAGCCAGCATGTCACGCTGGGCATCCGGCCCGAAGACCTGCGGGTCGCGTCCGGGAGCGACTCGGCGGACTACAGCTTCGACACGGTCGTCGAGGTCGTCGAGCCGCTCGGATCGGAGATCCTGCTCGACCTCAAGGCCGGACCGAACGTCATCGTGGCGCGCGTCGAGCCGACCGTGCGCGTGAAGCACGGCGACAAGATGCGGCTGGCGCTGCACCCGGAGCGCGTGCGCTTCTTCGACAACAAGACCGAGCTGGCGATCTGATCACGTAGGGGTCCTGAGGCCGGTGGGGCGCGCCCGGGACATCCGCCTCGCGTATCTGCTGCTCGCCCCCGCGCTGATCCTGCTCGTGACGGCGCTGGCCTATCCGATCGGGTGGGAGATCTGGACGAGCCTCACCGATCTCTCCCCCCTCAACGAGGGGCCGACGGCCTTCGTCGGCCTCGAAAACTACCGGCGGCTCGCGGCCGATCCCGCGTTCTGGCGCGCCGCGACGGTCACCGTCGTCTTCGCTGCGGTCACCTGCACCGTCAAGCTGGCGCTCGGTCTCGGGCTCGCGCTCCTGCTGGCGCGCCCGTTTCGCGGCCGGGCGCTCGTCTTCATGGCAATCTTCCTGCCCTGGGCGTACCCGGCGAGCGTCAGCGTCATCGGCTGGTACTGGACACTGAGTCCGCCGATCCCCACGGCCTACAGTGTCTTCATGGGTAACATGAAGTACGCGGTGGACAGCGCCCTCGGCGGCGGCGCGTGGGCGTTTCTGAGCGTCACGCTCTTCAACATCTGGCGCGGCAGCTCGTTCGTCGGCGTGTTCCTGCTGGCCGGCATCAACGCGATCCCGCCCGAGCTGTTCGAGTACGCGGCGCTCGAGTCCAAGAGCGCGTGGCGCCGCTTCTGGCTCGTGACGGTGCCCCTGCTCAAGCCCTTCCTCGCCCTCGCCGTGTTCCTGGCGCTGACGACGGCGTTCGCCGACCTCGCCAACGTCTGGATGCTCACCGCCGGGCGCATCGTCTATCCGGTGATCGGCACCCACGCGTACTGGCTCGCGATCCACGGCGGGCAGTTCGGCCCGGCGTCGGCGCTCTCGCTCACGCTGGCCCCGTTCCTCATTACCGCTCTCTTCCTGCTCTTCCGCATGTTCGATCCGCCGGAGCGGGAGCCCGCGTGAATCCGCGATCGTGGTGGCGCAAGCTCGGTCACGGCAGCCTGCTCCTGGCGGCCACCGTGTACTGCGTCTTCCCCATCTATTTCATGCTGGTGCAGTCGCTCAAGACCGCCCAGGAGGACGTCTTCGGCAACCCGCTCATCGTGATGAACCCGACCCTCGAGAACTTCGAGGAGCTGTTCGAGCAGCACGGCGAGTCCCGCGGCTTCATCGGCCGCACGCTGCGCCGCTCCTACCCGGTGCTCGACTGGATCGAGAACACGATCATCGTCTTCGCCGGATCGGTGGCGGTGACGCTGGTGGCCAGCCTGATGGCGGCCTATCCTGCACCTCGAGAACAACCTGCTGGCCCTGCTCGTTGTCTATCCGACGCTCGCGCTGCCGTTCTGTGTGTGGATCCTGTCGGCGTACTTCCAGCACTTGCCGCGCTCGGTGGAGGAATCGGCGCTCGTCGAGGGCGCGAGCCGCGCCACCGCCTTCTTCCGGATTCTCCTGCCGATGAGCCGGCCCGTGATCGTGGCCGCCGGCATCTTCGCCCTCGGCACCATCGCCAGCGATTTCACGCTGGCGTCCGTCTTCCTCCTCGACGCCCACAACAAGACGATCCCGGCGGGGCTCGCCACGATGGAGGTGGCGCTCGACGAGCTCCTGGCGGTGGCGGGCATCAATCTCATGGCCATCCCGGTCGTGGCGATCTGCGCCGTCTTCGCGCGCAGCTACGTGCGCGGGCTCACCGCGGCGATGGTCGAAGGCGCCTGAGGATCAGCGCGCGACGGGGACGATGCGAATGATCCGGTGGAGGGCCGTCTCCGCGACGTAGAGGACGCCCGCGCGATCCACGACGACCCCTTGCGGATCGGCGAGGTCGTGCGCAAGGCTCGTCACGTCGCCGGCGGGCGAGACGCGATACAGCTCGCGGATGTGGAACCCGGCCGACACGAAGACGCTGCGGT
>QHSM01000240.1 GCA_003221595.1 Candidatus Rokuibacteriota bacterium
TCACCGCCCGGCGAACGCCGTTGCCGATCCGCGACGAGACGCGCTTCACCCACGAATCGTGCCGGACCAGGCGCGAGCCGACCGCGGCGTCGGCGGTCTCCAGACACGCGACGAGGGTGGGGAGGTCGTGCGGATCGTTCTGCAGATCGCTGTCCAGCGTGGCGATGATCCGGCCGCGGGCTGCCTGAAAGCCGGCGTAGAACGCCGCGCTCAGCCCGGCGTTGGCCTCGAAGCGGAGCAGGCGAATCCGCGGATCGTCGCGCGCGAGGCTCCGGATCACGTCGGCGCTCCCGTCCGTCGATCCGTCGTCGACGAAGATGACCTCGGCGGAGCTCGCGAGACCGGGCAGCACCTCCGCGATCTCCCGCCACAGGATGGGCAGGTTCGCGGCCTCGTTGTGCACCGGGAGAATCACGGACAGCGCGAGATCGCCGGTCACAGCGGCCCCGGCGCGACCACCAGCCATCGCACATCCCCGAACTCGAGCTCGTCGACACGCGTCCAGCTCCGGCCGCTGCCGTCGCGCAGCTCGGGCCAGCGCCGGTCGTGGACGATCACGTAGAGCGGGCGCCCGGCGGCCAGGAGCGGAGCGAGGCTCTGCTGATCTTGCAGCTCGCGGATCGCCCGACCCGTGTAGCGTCGTGCGTGCGGTTGTGCCCGGCCACGAAGACCTGCGTCTCGCCCGCGACCACCAGCGTCGTCGAGACGCAGACGACCGCGAAGGTCGCGAGGGCGTGCCCGGCTCGCGCCGTGGCGACCGCCGCCACCGCCGCGCCGATGAGCGCCGCCCCCAGCAGGAGCTTCAGCCACAGGACGGGCGGCACCAGGATCGCGAGATCCGGGCGCAGGGGAAGCGGCAGCAGCACGGCGGCGGCCAGCGCGAGGGCCAGCGCGGCCCAGATCCAGCCATGGACGCGGAGCGTTCGGGAGGGACCTTGCGCGGCCCATCGATCCCACAGCCAGCCGATCATGAGCGCCAGCGCCGGGAAGATCGGCAGCAGATAGCGGTCGCGCTTCTGAGGCATCAGCGTGATCACGATGACGTAGGCGAGCACCCAGAACACGAGAAACCTGAACTTCCGTCCGACGTCGCTCTCGCCCCGCCGCCAACCGCCTCGGACGGCCGCGGGAATGAAGATGGTCCACGGCAGGGAGCCGAGCACGATCGGGCCGATGGTGAAGAAGACCTCGGAGCGCCGCGCCCAGCCCGCGCGACGCGGCCCCAGGTAGTCGCCCACGAGAACGTTCTGGACGTAGCTCTGCTCCTTCTGGAGCGCGAAGGCGAGCGCCCACGGCGCGCTGACGAGGACGAGAATGGTCGCGCCCATGAGCGGCTTGAGATCCGCGATCCCGCGCCGCCAGCCGCGTTCGGCGATCAGAAAGGCGCCGAACGGCAAGAGCGGCAGGAGCCCGGCCGGCCCCTTGGCGGCGAGGGCGAGCCCGAGGCACGCCCAGAAGACGATCAGCGGCCCCCGTCGGACCGCTCCGTCGGCGAAGCTCATCCAGAACGCGACGGCGCCCGCGACGATGAAGAAGGTCATCATCATGTCCGCGAGGACCAGCCGCGCATGCCAGTAGTAGCCGAACATGGTCGCGAGGGTGAGGGCGGCCAGGAGCCCGGCCCGCGCCCCGAACATCCGGCGGCCGAGGAGCAGCGTGACACCGACGCCGGCAATCGCGCTGAGCGCGGAAGGAAGCGTCGCCGTGAGCTCGGTGACCTTTCGCCCCGGCAGCGAGAGCGCGGCGATCACCCACATGAAGAGCGGAGACTTCTGCATCTGGACCTCGCCGTCCACGCGCGGCAGCAGCCAGTCGCCGGTGTCGAGCATGTTCCGCGCCTTGAGCGCGTAGCGGGCCTCGTCCTCGAGCGACGTGATGCGCGTGCCGATCGACGGCAGAAACAGCACCGCCGCCACGAACAGGGGCGCCAGGAGCAGGAGCGGCCCGCGTCGATCCATGATCTCGGGTAAATCTACACCCCTCGGAAGGCGTGTCCGAATTTCCGCGCGCGGGGGTTCTCCTGCAGTCCCGGGGCAACCGCGGTAAGCTCCCGCCATGAGCCGGAGACCGGAGCCGCGATTCGATTGGTTCATCCCCATCGACGGGGACGGCGCGCACATCGGGACGCGAAGGGCGGAGAGGCCGCCCACGTTCGAGTACCTGCGCCGCGTGGTGGAGACGGCCGAGGCGGAAGGTTACTACTCGCTGCTGATCCCGACGCGATTCGCGAACGGGCTGTTCGAGGAGACGGCCCCGCTGGCGGAGACGTGGACGACGGTGACGGCGCTGGCGGCGGTGACGCGACGGATCCGATTCCTGGTAGCGGTGCGACCCGGATTCATCTCGACGGGGCTCTTCGCGCAGATGGCCGCCGCGCTCGATCAGATCAGCGGCGGGCGGCTCGACCTCAACGTGGTGCCCGGCGGAATCCAGGGCGACTTCGAGCGGCTCGGCGTCACGATGGACCACGACAAACGGTACGAGCAGGCCGAGGAATTCATCGCGGCCTTGCGGGCCTTGTGGGTGAAGCCGGAGCCGGTCGTGTTCGAGGGGAGCACCATCCGGCTGAAGGGCGCCGTGGTGTCGCCCGGGCCCGTGGGTGACGGGCCGCGGTTCTACGTCGGCGGCGCGTCGCCGCGGGCGCTACAGTTCGCGGCCCGGGAAGCCGACGCGTACCTGGCGTGGATCCAGCCGGTAGACGACATCCGCGCGCTGCTCGAGCGGCTGCGGGCGGCCTACGCGTCCACGGGACGGCAATCTTTCCTGGGGTTGCGGACGCATCTGGTCGTCCGGCCGACGGAACGAGAAGCGTGGGAGGCGGCGGACGAGCTCATGTCGCAGGTCGACGAGCGCGTCGTCGCGCAGCGGCAAACGGCGTTCGCCGGAACCCAGATGGTGGGACAGCAGGCGCAGCTCCGGTCGCACGTACAAGAGAAAGCGCCACGGCTGTGGAACGGCATCTCGCGCGTGCGCGTGAATCTCGGCACCGCGATCGTCGGCGACCCGCAGCAGGTGATCGCTGAGCTGCTCGCCTACTGGCGGCTCGGGATCGACGAGTTCATCCTGTCGGGCTTCCCGCACGACGACGAATGCCGGCACGTGGCGTCGGCAGTCTTGCCCGGTCTGCGCGAGGCGATCCGGCGCGAGCCCTAGAGCGACCGGAACAGCGGAGTCGACCTCCCGCCGTCCTCGATCGTCAGCAGGCGGCGCTTCGTCGTGACGCCCCCGCCGGCGGAGAAGCCGCCGATGCCGCCGCCGGCCGCGAGCACGCGGTGGCAGGGCACGATGAGGGCGAACGGATTTTGCCCGAGTGCCTTGCCCACGGCCCGCGCGGCGCCCCGGTCGCCGAGCCGGGCCGCCACCTCGCCGTACGTGAGCGTCTCGCCCGGCGGAATGCGGCGGGCCACCTCGTAGACGCGGCGGTTGAACGCCGGCACTCCGGCCATGTCGAGAGCGACGGTGGAGAGATCGCTCGCCTCCCCGTGGAGCAGGGCGACGATGGAGTCGACCGCCTGCTGCACCTCGGGCGGCGGCGCAGCCTCGCGGGCCTCCGGGAACCGCCGGAGGACGCGGGCGCGCGTCCCAGCTTCGCCGCCGGCCTCCGGGAGCTGCACGCCGATGACGCCGCGATCGTTCCACGCAATGCCGCACCGGCCGATGGCCGTGTCGAAGAGCGAAAAGTCTGAGCTGTTCATCGTCTAGATTCTCGCGGTGCCGGCGTCGGTGATGGCCGTGCCCAGTCTATCGTGCGCGGCCCGGCGCCACTCGCGAATCTGTGCCGCGTGCTCGCGGTAGTGCCCGGGGCCGGTGCCTTCGAACAGCTCGCGGGCGCCGCCACCCGGCTCGAAATGTTGATCCGGCACCGAACGGGCGGCGCCGACGAAATTCGTGTGCGACGCGTCGAGCTCCGCGAGGACTTCGTCGGTCTTCACACCCGTCTTCTGCAGGACGAACCGCGCATTCCACGCGTCGAAGTCGTCGTACGTCCCCGCCGGGTACGGCGCTTCGCCCCCGGCGATGCGTCCGAGGGCCGGGGTCATGGCTTCGTGCCAACCCGAGATGTGGATCAGGATCTCGCGCACGCCCCAGCTTCCGAGCCAGACCCGGCGTATCTCCTCGTCGGTCAGCCCCTCGACCGCGCGCCGCAGCTCGGTGAACGCCTCGTCCGCCTCACGCAGCAGTGTCGCCTTGTCGCCCATCTGTCCCCTCCCGGCCGGCATGATGTTGCCTTCTGCGTGTGAGACCCCGGAGGGGGCCGGCTGTGAAATTGGTTGGCCGGGCTTGCAACGCGCTCCCCGTGACCCAGGCCTGCCAGGCCAGAATTCGCGGGTTGAGGTATCATCCAGCCCGCTCTCATCTCGCGGATTCGATCAGGGGGCAAACATGGACTTCGGACTGCAAGGCAAGCGCGCGCTCGTGACGGGGGGCAGCCTGGGAA
>QHSM01000332.1 GCA_003221595.1 Candidatus Rokuibacteriota bacterium
CGGGTGACCTATCGGCTTCCGCTCGGGCCGCTCGGGCGCGCCGCGCACGCGTTGCTCGTGCGCCAGCAGATCGCCGCGCTGTGGCGCTACCGGACCCGTCGGCTCGGCGAGCTGGTGGGGCCGCTCAGCTCGCCGGCAGGCTGACGCCGAGCTTCTCGAGACGGGGCCGGACGCGGTCGGTGAGGAGCCCCAGCCGCGCCAGGTTCGCGACCATCGAGCCGTGCATGTCCCGCTTGAAGTACTTGCGGAACGGCGCGTAGTCGTTGGAAGCGGCCGTCTCGCGGCGGTAGCGCTTGACCCCGGCGCTCCGCCGGCGAGGCCTCGTTGACGACCCGCGGGAGCGAGAGCATGCCGAACCCCATGTGGCGCGACTCGTCCAGCAGGATGCGCTTGCAGATCGCCTCCAGCACGGGATCGCGGGCGCTCTCGCTCATCATCTTGAACAGGGCGACCGCGAAGGTCTCCGCGACGAGCTGCAGCGCGATCGTCTTGAGATACCAGCGGCTCTCCGACAGGATCGAGTCGAAGAGATCGCGCTCGTTCGCCGGCATCGGGTAGGTGAGACCGTCGAGCCGCTCGGTCAGGTAGCGGCTCAGGACCTCGTTGTGCCGCGCCTCGTCGACCACCTGCGTCGCCTGGAAAAACTTCGCGTCGGCGCCCTCCACGATGTCGACCATCTGGCTGCAGGCGAGGAGCGCGCCCTGCTCGCCGTGCATGAGGACCGAGAGGCGCCAGGCGGCGATGTGCCGATTGAGCGCGACTCGCTCGGCCTCCGGCAGCCGCTCCCAGAGGGGGCTGCCGTAGACGTCGATCAGCTCGTCGGCGATGACGCGGCCGTCGGAAGACGGCGCCGCCGACCAGGGGATGTCGCGCGAGGCGTTCCACTGGTCGCGCTTGGCGTTCTCGTAGAGCCGCCGCAGATCGGCCTCGGAGACTCCGTACTCCAGGGTGAACGTCGTCGTGAAGGACGAGGGAATCGCCAGCGCTTTCATGGAAGCCAGGATAGCAGAGTGGTACTTTGGCCGCCATGGCGCCGCGGCGGGACGAGATCGGAGCCCACATGTCGATCGCCGGCGGCCTGCACCTGGCGCTCGAGCGCGGGCGCGAGGTGGGCTGCGGCGCCGTCCAGATCTTCCTGAAAAACCAGCGACAGTGGGCGGCGCGTCCGCTCGACGACGAGGCGATCCGGACGTTCGGGGCGGCACGACGGCAGACCGGCATCCGGCGCGTCTTCGCCCACTCGAGCTACCTCATCAATCTGGCCAGCCCGGACGCCACCGCCTGGGCGCAGGCGGTCGACGCGTTCACCGACGAGCTCGAGCGCGGCGAGGCGCTCGGCCTCTCGTGCGTGGTCATCCATCCCGGCTCTCACATGGGCGCGGGGCTCGAGCCCGGGCTTCGTCGAGTCATCGGAGCGCTCGACGGGGCGCTCGCCCGGACCGCCGGCTACCGCATCAAGGTCGCCCTGGAGAACACGGCCGGCGGCGGCAACTCGGTCGGACGCACGTTCGGCGAGCTGGCGACCATGATCGACGGCGCGGCGCGCCCCGAGCGGATCGGCATCTGCATCGACACCTGCCACCTGTTCGCCGCGGGCTACGACCTTCGCACCGAGACCGGATACGCGCGAGCCATGGCCGAGTGCGAGGCCACCGTGGGACGTGAGCGCGTGCTGGCTTTCCATCTGAACGACGCGAAGGCGCCCTTCGGCTCCGGGCTCGACCGCCACGAGCACATCGGCCGAGGCTTCCTCGGGCTCGCCGCCTTCCGGCGCCTCCTGAACGACCGCCGCTTCGCCCGGGTACCGAAAGTATTGGAGACGCCCAAGGAGCCGGAGCCCACCGCCGATCTCCGCAACCTCGCCACGCTCCGGCGACTCCGGCGGCCTCACGGGCGGTAGGACGGGTAGACGGGGTCAGCGGGCCTTGGTGACTCCGACCTTTCGGCAGAGCGAGGAGACCGGGCAGATCGAGCAGCGCGGAGAGAGCGGCGTGCAGACGTTCTGACCGAAGGAGACGAGAAGGTCGTTGTAGCCGATCCAGTGCCGGCGCGGCAGCTTCGCCCGGAGCGCCATCTCGGTTTCCTCCGGATGGCGCGTCTTCACATAGCCCAGTCGGTTCGAGATGCGGTGCACGTGAGTGTCGACGCAGATGCCCGGCTTGCCATAGCCCATCGTCACGACCAGATTGGCCGTCTTTCGTCCCACGCCGTTGAGCGTGAGAAGGTCGTCGATCGTGTCGGGCACCCGTCCGGCGAAACGGTCGAGCAAGTCGTGACAGATCCCGAGGATGACGCGTGCCTTCGTTCGATAGAAGCCGACGGGATATATGAGGCGCTCGATGCGACGGGGGGTGAGCTTCAGCATGCTCTCCGGGGTGGCGGCCTCGGCGAAGAGGCGGTCGGACGCGGGGCCCGTCGTCGTGTCCTGGGTTCGAAGCGACAGGATGCAGGCGATCAGGACTCGGAACGGGTCGCCCTCGCGGGTCGCGATGACGGCGAGCGCGGTCGGGTTCCACGTCGGCGCCGTCCGGCGAAGCCCGCGGATCACGGCGTCGATCGCCACGCCTCGTCCGTGATCGCTTCGAGACGGCTTCGGGCGCGCGCGCGCTCGCACGCCGCGGACTCTACCGCCCGGGCCCGGGCCCGTCAATCTTGACTCCCCCGGGAGCGTCGGCGATCCTCCTCGGCGTGATCTCCGTCGTACACTCGGCGCCGCGCCGATGACCCTGCTCCGGGCGCTCGCCGTCGTCTCGGTCGCCGCCTGGCTCGGCATCATGGCGTTCTTCTCGTTCGAGGTCGCGCCGGTTGTCTTCAAGACGATCGACCGCGCGATCGCCGGTCAGGCCGTCGCGGCCGTGCTCCCGCGCTATTACCGGTGGGGGCTGGCGCTGAGCGGGATCGCCCTCGTCGCCTCGGCCCTGCAGGCGATCTCCGGCAGGTCGGGGCGCCTGCGGCCGCTGCTCGGCACCGCGCTCGCCGCTCTCATGGTGGCGATGCTGGTCTTTGCGTCGGCCGTGCTGATGCCACGGGCCGAGACGGCGCGTCGCACGCGCGACGACTCGGTTTTCGCCCGGGCGCACCGGGCCTCGATCCAGGTCAACCTCGTGACACTCGGCGCCGGAGTCGCCTTTCTGATCCTCGAGGGCGTCAGCCGGCGGCGCGGGCGTGAGCGATGAGCTGCATCAGCGCCCGGATGCGATCGGGCACCGCCGACGGCGGCTCCTGAGCAATCGCCTCGCACGCGGCGAGGAGAAGCCAGGCGAAGGTCTCCGAGTCGATCTCGACGCGGCTCCTCCGGCCCTTCACGCGCTCCACGACCTCCTGGAGCCCGAGACGCACCTGCTCGCGCGCCCACGAGAGCGCCAGGGCGGCCGTCTTGTCGCTACGGCTCCGCACCCGCGCGCGGAAGACCTCGTGCGGGAGCGACTCGGACGGTCCGTAAGCGGCGGCGAGCTTCAGCAAGGGCAGGGAGAGCGCGCGGGTCGGGTCCGCATCCCGCGCCAGCTCGGCGAGCTCCTTTGCCAGCTCGAGCAGAAACCGCTCGGCGGGCGCCGGCCGCGGCAACCGGGCCTTCGGGCTCCGCGGCTTCTGCTCCCGCGCCGCCCGACTTCGCGGCTTCGGGCTTCGCGGCTTCTGACCGTGCGGCCTCGGTCGAGCCCGAGCCTTCGCGACCGGCGACCGCGCGCGCGTTGGCTTTCGTCGAGTCCGTCGCGCTCGAGCCCGACTCATCAACATCAGACGATAACAAACCCCGATTTGCCAACCGAACTTTGCAGTGCATGACGGATGGGGCCGGATCCATGCCGAAGCGGGAATCCGATCGAGGCACACCGGCAAGGTGAGGGGCCGGCGGGGCGGGAGCGGTCCCGCCCCGCCGGCCCTGATTACTCGTACCGCAGAGCCTCGATCGGATCGAGACGCGACGCCTTGCGCGCCGGATAGAACCCGAAAAAGATTCCGATGCCTGCTGCGAAGCCGAAAGCGATCACGATCGACTGGGGCGCGACCAGCGTCCGCCACTCGGCGAAATAGCTGATGGCCCGCGAGCCGCCCAACCCGAGCGCGATGCCGATGACGCCGCCGATGAGCGACAGCGTGATCGCCTCGATCAGGAACTGGAGCAGGATGTGCCGCCGGCGCGCGCCCACCGCCATGCGCAACCCGATCTCGCGCGTCCGCTCGGTCACCGACACGAGCATGATGTTCATGATGCCGATGCCGCCGACCAGCAGCGAGACCGACGCGATCGCGGCGAGGAGGTAGGTCATCACCTTCGACGACTCCTCCTGGGCTTGTAAGACTTCCGAGAGGTTGCGGAGCCAGAAATCGTCGTCCTGGAACGGCTGCAGGCGATGGCGCTGGCGCAGCAGCGCGCGGATCTGCTCCTCCGCCTCGGCCATGTCCGCGTCGGCCCGGACCTTGACCGAGATCGATCCGACGGAGCGCGGGTTGGCCTGGCTCACGCCGAGGACCTTCTTCTTCGCCGTCGAGATCGGGATCATGATCACGTCGTCCTGGTCCTGCCCCCAGGAGTTCTGCCCCTTGCGCGACAGCACGCCGACGACGGTGAAGGGGACCTTCTTGATCCGGATGATCTGACCGAGCGGCTCGGACTCGCCGAAGAGGTTGAGCGCCGTGGTCTGACCCACCAGCGCGATCTTGGTGGCGCCCTCGACGTCCTCGGGGCTGACCGCCCGGCCGTCCGTCACCGGCCAGTCCCGCGCCTCGAAGTAATCGGGCGTGACGCCCTGGATCACCGTGGCCCAGTTCAAGTTGCCGTACACGACCTGCGAGGTGCCGCGCACCGCCGGAGCCGCGACCTGGACGAGCGGGACCTCGCGCGCGATCGCGGCCGAGTCGTCCTCGCTGATCGTGAGCTGACTGCCGGTGCCGAGCCGGATGCCGCTGGAGGTGACGCTGCCCGAGAGGACGATGATCAGGTTCGACCCGAGGCTCTGGATCTGCTCGGCGACGCGGGCCTGGGCGCCGGCGCCGACACCGACCATGGCGATGACGGCGGCCACGCCGATGATGATGCCCAGCATGGTGAGGGCGCTCCGGAGCTTGTTCACCCGGAGGGCCCGGCCGGCGATCCTGACGCTCTGCCAGACGCTCACGCCGCTTCCTCGTCGTCCGCCGGCAGCCCGGCGAGCGTGGTGGCGGCGTCGCGCGGCTCGGCGGCGCGCTCGTCGCCCTTGAGGCGGCCGTCACGGAAGGTGAGGCTGCGGCTCGCGTAGGCCGCGATGTCGAGCTCGTGGGTAACGAGCACGATCGTGAGCCCCTCGCGGTTCAGGCGCTGCAGGAGCGCCAGCACCTCCACGCTGGTCCGCGTATCGAGGTTCCCGGTGGGCTCGTCGGCCAGGATGACCGCGGGGTCGTTGACCAGCGCCCGCGCGATCGCCACGCGCTGCTGCTGGCCGCCCGAGAGCTGACTCGGATGGTGCGCTTCACGGTCGGCGAGCCCGACCGCCGCGAGGCGCGCACGGGCGCGGGCGCGGCGCTCCCGCGCGGTGTGCCCGGCGTAGAGCAGGGGCAGCTCGACGTTCTCGAGCGCGGTCGTCCGCGGCAGCAGGTTGAATTGCTGGAAGACGAAGCCGATGCGCGCGTTCCGGATGCGCGCGAGCTCGTCCGGGGAGAGTCCGCCGACGCGCGCGCCGTCCAGCACGTACTCGCCGGCGGTCGGCCTGTCGAGGCAGCCCAGGAGGTTCATGAAGGTCGACTTGCCCGATCCCGAGGGCCCCATCACGGCGACGAACTCGCCGCGCTCGATCGTGACCGACACGCCGCGGAGCGCGTGGACGGTGTGCGGACCGAGGTGATAGTCCTTCGCCAGGCCCTCGGTGACGATGATCGGCGACGCCACGCTCAGAGCCTGAGGCGCGGCGCGCCCTGCGGCGACTGCTGGCCGCCGCCGCTCCGGCCGGCGCCCGCGAGGCCGACGATCACGTCCTGGCCCTCGTTGACCTCGCCGCGCAGGACCTCGGTGGCCGCCCCGTCGCTCAGGCCGAGGGTCAGCGCGACGGCCGCCGGCTTGCCGTCGGGACCGATCACCCACGCGCGCCCCCGGATGCCGGCTCGGCCCTCGCCTCCCGCGGCGCCCGCCATCTGGTCGTAGCGCTCCTTCTGGGCGTCCGTGAGGATCTCGCGAATCCGGACACGCGACGCCTCACGGATCTTCTGGCCCCGCGCGCGGCGATCGGGCTCGGGAAGTCCCTGCAGCGCGCGCAGCTGCTCGCGGCTCTCCTGCAGGATCGGCTCGAGCTTCCTCTGCTGGTCCTCGGTGAGCTTCAGCTCGCGCACGAGACGATCGCGGGTCTGCTCGAGCGAGGGCGGGCTGCCGCCGGGCGCGCCGCCGCCCGCCGGCGCGTCGGACGCCGGCGCCTCGATGCCCGCCGGCCTGAACCGGAGCGCCGCGTTGGGAACCTTCAGGACGCTGGCCTTCTCGGCGGTCACGAGCTTGACGTTGGCCGTCATGCCCGGCACGAGCTTGCCCGAGGGATTCGCCACTGCGACAACGACCGTGTACGTCACGACGTTCTGGACGACCTGCGCGGCCTTGCGGATCTGCGTGACGGTCCCGGTGAACGTCTCCCCGGGAAACGCGTCGACCGTGAAGGTGGCGCGATCCTCGAGCTTGATGCGCCCGATGTCCGCCTCGTCCACGCTCGTCTCGACCTGCATCTGCGTGAGGTCCTGGGCGATGGTGAACAGCACGGGGGCCTGCAGGCTCGCCGCGACTGTCTGGCCGACGTCCACCTGGCGCGAGACGACCACGCCGTCGACCGGGGCCAGGATGGTCGTGTGGTCGAGATCGACCTGCGCCTGCTTGAGCGCGGCGTCCTTCTGTTTCACCTGAGCCCGTGCCGACTCGAGCATGGCCTGCGCCACGCGGAGCTGGGCGAGCGCCGACTGGATGCCGGACCCCAGCGCCTGCTCGCGCGCCCGAGTCGAATCGAGCTGGGCCCCCGCCGCGTCGTACGTGGCCTGCGACGTGTCGAGATCGCTCTTGGCGATGAGCTGGCGGCCGAAGAGCTCCGTCTTCCGGTCGTAGTCGCGCTTGGCGTCCACGGACTGCACCTGCGCCTTGGCGGTGAACGCCTTGGCCTCGACGAGCGCCGCGCGGGCGTTGTCGACGTCGGCCCGAGCGCGCTCGACCTGGGCCTCCTGATTCAGCACGGCGGCGCGGGAGGAGTCCAGATCGGCCTTGGCCTGGTTCACCTTCGCCTCGAAGATGTCCGGGTCGATCCGGGCGATGACCTGGTTCTTCTTGACGATCGAGTTGAAGTCGACCTTTAGCTCTTTGATCTGTCCGGAAACCTGGCTGCCGACCTGGACGACCACCACGGCGTTGAGGCTTCCGGTGGCCGAGACCGCAGCCGTGAGGGGGCCGCGCTCGACGCGCACGGTCCGGTACTTGGGGGCGCTCCCGCGGCTCTGCGTGTAGAGGTCTGTTTCTCGGCCCTCAGCGGCGGCCGACCGCGCGATCCAGCCGGGCCAGCGCGATCCGATAGTCGGCCAGGGCCTGGCTCTCGGTGTTCTGGGCCTGGGTCAGCGCGAGCTGAGCGTCCGTCAATTCGAGAATGGTGCCGACGCCGGCGTCGAACCGCCCCTGCGCCAGGCGGAAGTTCTCCTGGGCCGAAGCGACCAGCGCCTGCGCGGCCTGGATCCGCTCCGCGGTCTCCTCGACGGCAATCTCGGCCTGCTCGACGTTCTGGAGGATGCTCAGCTCGGTGGATTTCACGGCAGCCCTGGCGCCTTCGAGCAACGCCTTCGCCTCCTGATACCTCGCGATCCGTCCACCCCCGTCGAAGAAGGACCAGTTCAGCGACAGGCCGATCGACCAGGCCTCGTTGAGATCCTTCTGCGTGGCGCCGTATGCGCCCTGGCCCGTGAGGTCAGGCAAGAAGTCGCGAAAGGCCTTTCGCTCCCTGGCCTCGGCGGCCGCAGCCGTGAGCTTGGCGCTGCGGTACTCGGGTCGCTGGCGGAGTGATTCGCTGCGGAGCTGCTGGCGGTCCAGCACGACGGCTTGGTAGATGAGGTTGTCCACGATCTGGGTCCACGTGTCCACGTTGATCGCCATGGCGGTGTTGAGGGCGACGATCGCACTGCGCAGGGCGTTCTTCGCGCGGATGAGATCGAGCTTGGCGTTGGCCACGTCGACCTCGGCCCGCGCGACGTCCGACTTCGGGCGGGTGCCGACCTCGAAGAAGCCCTTTGCCGAGCGCAGGTTCAGCTCGGCGCGCTCCTGGGCCTGCTCCTGCACGCGGATCAAGCGCTGGCTGAAGAGAGTGTTCGTGTACGCTTCCTTCACGGTCGCCGAGATCAGCTGCCGCTGCAACTCGACGTTCTCGACCTCGACCTCGGCGAGCTTCCGCCGGCCCTCGGTTTCCGCGAGATTCTTTCCGAAGTCGAAGAGGAGCTGAGACAGCAGAAGCTGGGCCGCGAAGGTATCGGCGAACTGGCTGTCCTGGGGCTGGCCGCCGCTGGAGGTGGAGCGTACCCGGGCGGCGCCGACTTGCGCGCTCAGCTGAGGCAGAAGCGGCGCGAAAGCCTGATTCACTCGATAGCGCGCCGCAGCGTAGGCCGCAAGCCTCTCCTGGATCGTCGGTTGACCCTCGAGCGCGATCGCAATGCACTCATCGATTGTCAGTGGCCGAGCCCCGATCTCGGACGAGGCCGGCGCAGGTGGAGTGGGCCGCGTCCCCTCTGGAGTCGAGGGCCGAGGGGCGGGCGGAGTCTGAGCGTTTGCCGCACCGATGAGCTGAAACGCAGTCGCCAACGCGACGAGCACGATCACTGTGACATGCGCCATGGCGCCCCAGAATACCACGCAGTGCGTGAGACCCCCGGACGGAGGTTGGCTCGCGCGCAGTGGACAGACGGTGGACACGCGGTGGATACCTTTTTCCTTGACGGCCCCTAGATTCAGCGTGCTAGATTCGCGCACACCACAAGATATAGTGAGGTAGGAAGCTCATTGACTGAAGCCGGTGACGGGAGGAGGAGTGGAATGCTGTCTGAAACTCGCCCAGCGAAAGTCGGCAAGTGGACCGAACCCGCCTTGCGGATCCTCCGGGAGCGCTACCTCATGCGCCAGGGAGGCGAGGTCGTCGAGACCCCCGAGGAGATGTGCTGGCGAGTGGCACTGACGATCGCGTCGGGTGAGGCGCGGTACGGCCGGAGCGAGGCGGCAGTCCGGGAGGTCGCGGCCGCCTTCTACGACATCATGATCGAGGGCGACTTCCTCCCGAACTCGCCGACGCTGATGAATGCCGGCAAGGGCAACGGCCTGCAGTACTCGGCCTGCTACGTCCTGCCGGTGGGCGACTCGATGGAGGAGATCTTCGACTCGGTCAAGGCCGCCGCGATCATCCACAAGTCGGGCGGCGGGACGGGCTTCGCGTTCTCCCGCCTGCGGCCCAAGGACGACATCGTCGCCTCGACCGGCGGGCGCGCCTCGGGTCCCGTCTCCTTCCTCCGGGTCTTCAACGGGGCCACGGAGGCGGTGAAGCAGGGGGGCACCCGGCGCGGCGCCAACATGGGGATTCTCCGGGTCGACCACCCGGACATCCTGGAGTTCATCGACTGCAAGCTCGACGGGGGCATCACGAACTTCAACATCTCCGTGGCGGCGACCGACCGGTTCATGGACGCCCTGGCCTCGGGCGGCGAGTACGACCTGATCAACCCGCACAGCGGCGCGGTGACCGGACGGCTCTCGGCCAAGGAGGTCTTCGACCGCATCGTCCGCGCCGCGTGGCGGACGGGCGATCCGGGCATGGTGTTCATCGACCGGATCAACGCGAGCCCGGCCAACCCCACGCCCGAGATCGGCGTGGTGGAGGCGACGAATCCGTGCGGAGAGCAGCCGCTCCTGCCCAACGAGGCGTGCAATCTCGGCTCGCTCAACGTGTCGAAGTTCGCGCGGCGGAGCGACGCGGGCGAGTGGTCGATCGACTGGGACGAGATGGAGCGCGTGGTGCGGCTCGCCGTGCGCTTCCTCGACGACGTCATCGAGATGAACCCGTATCCGCTGCCGCAGATCGACGACACCGTCAAGGCCAATCGCCGCATCGGCCTGGGCATCATGGGCTGGGCCGATCTGCTCTTCACGATGGGTATCCCGTACGACAGCACCGAGGCGATCGAGCTCGCCACGCGGCTCATGGCCTTCGTCAAGGAGAAGTCGCACGATCAGTCGGCGAAGCTCGCCGAGGAGCGCGGGCCGTTCCCGAACTGGGAGCGCTCGATCTACAAGCACCAGCGGCCGATGCGCAACTCGACGGTCACGACGATCGCGCCGACCGGCACGATCTCCATGATCGCCGGGTGCTCCTCCGGCGTCGAGCCGATCTTCGCGCTCGCGTTCGAGCACCGCGTGAAGCAGCCTGACGGCGAGCGCGTCCTGACGTTCGTCAACGAGACGTTCGAGCGGATTGCCAAGGACCAGGGGTTCTACTCGGGCGCGCTCATGCAGGAGATCGTCAAGCGCGGCTCGTTGCACGGGATCCCCGGACTTCCGGAGCGCGCCGCCCGGGTCTTCAAGACCTCGCACGAGATCGGCTTCGAGTGGCACGTGCGCCATCAGGCCGCGTTCCAGCGCTCCACCGACAACGGCGTCTCGAAGACGATCAACCTCCCGAACAGCGCGACCGAGGACGACGTGACGAGCGCCTACCAGCTCGCGTGGGAGCTCGGCTGCATCGGCATCACCGTATTTCGCGACGGGTGCAAGGGCGAGCAGGTGCTGAACATCGGCGTCTCGGCCAAGAAGGACAAGCCCGCCTCCGCGGCGTCGGCGATGGGCTCGGCCGTCATCAAGCCTCGGCCGCGCGGCCTGAAGGGGTCGACCTACCGCACCCAGACGCCGATCGGAACGGCGTGGATCACCATCACCGAGAACGAGGAGCACGAGCCCTTCGAGGTCTTCGTCCAGGTCGGCAAGGGCGGCTCCGACACGATGGCGGTGGCCGAGGCTCTCGGGCGTCTGATTTCGCTCATTCTGAGGCTTCCTTCGCCGCTCTCGGCTCAGCGGCGGCTGGAAGAGGTCATCGGCCAGCTCTCGCGGATCGGCGGCGGTCAGCCGACGGGCTTCGGGCCCGCGAAGATCCTCTCGCTGCCGGACGCCCTGTCGCGCACGCTCGCCGAGCACATCGGCGAAGTGAAGCCCGGACCCGAGGTGCCGGTCGCCGCCGAATCGCGAAAGCAGATCGGCGACCTCTGCAAGGAGTGCGGCCAGGCGACGTTCGTGTACGAGGAAGGCTGCAAGAAGTGCCTGTCGTGCGGCTTCAACGAGTGCTGATCGGAGTCGAATGATCCCGCTCGGGGGACCGCAGCCGAGGTCCCCCGAGCGGCCGATGTCGATGCCGCCGGGGCCGGATGCTAGAATGCCGGCGTGTTCTCGGGCGGCACGTATCACGAGGTTGCACGCTGGCTCCTGAACTTCCTGACCGCCCACGCCAAGCGGGTCGATCCCCGCGTCGAAGTCGTGTTCGAGGATGACGATCATCGGGAAGGGAAGTCCTACCGCGCGCGCCTCCGGTTCGGCCGCCACCTCGGACCGGCCATCGAGCTCGACTTCCGGGAGGTCGCCGACAATCGAGGCAGCCTTGCCTGGTGCACCCGACTGGCCGAGCGCACGCGGAAGCTGGCTCGCGAGGTCGCCGATCAGGGAGTAGCCGACGCCCGGTCCGGCTAGCGCGCGCCCGCACTGGATCCGGGCCGGGGACCTGAACGGCTTCCTCGGTCTCGCCCTCGACAACATCACGCAGCTCGTCATCCTCGCGTCGCTTCTGATCGGCGTCTTCAAATTCCCGGCCGACCTCGTGCTGCAGCGGATGGTTCCGGGGACCGCCCTCGGCGTGCTGGCCGGGGATCTTGCCTACACGTGGCTCGCCGTGCGGCTCATGCGCCGCACCGGGCGCCGGGACGTCACCGCGATGCCGTTCGGCATCGACACTCCGACGCTGTTCGCGATGGTCTTCGGCGTGCTCGGACCGGTGATGCTCGCGACGGGCGATCCGGTCCTGGCGTGGAAGGTCGGCATGGCGGCGACGGTCGCGATCGGCCTGGCCAAGCTGGGGCTCGCGTTCGGGGGCGACTGGGCGCGCCGCGTCGTCCCCCGCGCCGCGCTCCTCGGCTCGATCGCGGGAATCTCGATTCTGCTGATCGCTTTCCTGGCGATGCTCAAAATCATGCGCGATCCGCTGGTCGGCCTCGTCGCGCTGCTCGTCTTGCTGCTGGCGCTCTTCGGGCGGGTACGCATGCCGTTCGGGCTTCCGGGCGCGCTGGCGTCGGCGCTCGCGGGCACGCTGATCTTCTGGGGCCGCGCCTGGCTCGACCTCGGACCCGGTGCCACGATTGCCGCCGGTTCGCTCCGCCCGGCGTTGCCATGGCCCACTCTGGGCTGGATCGACGCGGTCTCCCAGACGCTTGCGTATCTGTCGATCGCGCTCCCGTTCGCGCTCGTGACGATCATCGGCGGAATCGACAACACCGAGAGCGCGGCGGCGGCGGGCGACGAATACCGCGCCCGGGACATACTCTTGACCGAGGCCGCGGCGACGATCCTGGCCGGGTGCTGCGGCGGGGTCGTCCAGAACACGCCATACATCGGCCACCCGGCGTACAAGGCGATGGGCGCCGGCGCCGGCTACACGCTGGCGACCGGAATCGTGATCGGAGTGGGCGCGGCGGCGGGCGTCCTCTCGCTTCTCGTCGCCGTGCTACCCGAGGCGGCGATCGCGCCGATTCTGGTCTTCATCGGACTCGAGATCACCGCCCAGGGGTTTCTGGCGACGCCGACCCGGCACGGCGCCGCCGTTGCCCTCACGTTCGTGCCGGTGGCGGCCGCGGTCGTGCTCATCGAATCGGGGGCGCTCTTCTCGGCGCTCGGCGCCTCGCCGGCCGCTCTCCGTGGTGAAGCCGCGCTCGGCTACGAGGCGCTCCTCCTGCTGGGCAACGGGTTCATCCTGACCGCGGTCCTCTGGGGATGGGCGCTCGCCTCGATCATCGACGAGCGGCTGGGGCTGGCCGGACTCCTCTTCGTGGTGGCGAGTCTCGCCGCGCTCTTCGGTGTGATTCATTCCCCGCTCGCGAACGGCGCGCTCTTCTGGCCGTGGGCGGCGCCCTCGCCGATGCCCGGACGGCTGGCCGGCGCCTACGGCGTCCTGGCCGCGCTCGCGTGGCTCGCCGGAACGCGCGCGCGTCGAATAACTGCTTGACCTCGTTCGTCTCAGGAGTGTTAAATGACTTTCGTCTTTGTGAACGACATCACGATCTTCCGTGCCGCGCGAGCTTCAACGCGAGAGGAGGCGTCATGAGCCCGTTCTGGAAGTCGCTGAGCATAGCCGTCGCCGCGGTCCCGCTCCTCGCATGGGCCGGCGTGGCGGTGGTCTCCGCCCAGGGGCCGTGGGTGGCGCCAGCCGACGCCAAGGCGATGAAGAATCCGGTGAAGGGTGTGGGGAACGCGAAGAAGACGATCGAGACGAACTGCGTCTCGTGCCACGGGGCCAGTGGGAAGGGCGACGGTCCGGCGGCGGCGGCGCTGCCGCCGCCCAAGCCTGCCAACTGGACGTCGGCGGCGGTCCAGAGCCACTCCGACGGCGAGATCTTCTGGAAAATTTCGAACGGTCGTGGCGCCATGCCCCCGTGGAAGCACCTCCCGGAGCAGGAGCGCTGGGAGATCGTGAACTACATCCGGACCCTGAAGGGGAAGTAGCCGCTTCGACCTCGCAACTCAAACGCCCCGCCGGGATCTTCGGCGGGGCGTTTTCACGCTGACCCATGCGTCTGGCCACGATCGACGTCGGCAGCAACACCGTGCGACTGCTGGTCGCCGACGTGCTCGGCGCGGCGAGCTGGCGGGTCGTCGACCAGGACCAGACGGTGACCCGGCTCGGCGAGGGCCTGGCCCGCTCGGGCCTGCTGGGCGAGGCCCCGATGGCACGAACCCTCGCCGCCGTCCGCGCGTACGTCGAGCGCGGCGTCGGGCTCGGCGCTCGCGACATCCATATCGTGGCGACCAGCGCCGTGCGCGAGGCGTCCAACGGCCGCGTCTTCGCGTCGGCCATCGAGGCGGCAACCGGCCGGCGGGTCGACGTCGTGAGCGGCGAGACGGAGGCCCGTCTCACGCTGCGCGGCGTACGGTGCGCGCTCGGCGCGCTGGCCGGCAGCGTGCTCACGTTCGACATCGGCGGCGGCAGCACGGAGTACGTGCTGGCCGACGGCGACTCGATTCTGTCCATGGCGAGCCTGCGCCTGGGCGTCGTGCCGCTCGCGGAGCGCTTTCCGTTCCCGGGCCCCGTGGACGCGCCGCGCTACCGCCTTCTGTGCGACGAGATACGTGCCCGTCTCGACGGCGAATTGCCCGCGGCGATCCGGACGGCCCGCGTCGGCCACCTCGTCGGCACGGCCGGAACGGTGACGACGCTCGCGGCCCTCGACCTGGGCCTCGTCCATTACGACGGGACGCGGGTGCAGGGCCACGTGCTGAGCCGCGCCGCCGTCGATGGGCTCGCGGCTCGACTGGGCCGGCTCACCGTCGTTGAGCGCGCGGCGCTTGCGTGTCTCGAGCCGGGCCGGGCCGACCTCATCGTCCCGGGTACCGCCATCGTCACGGTGACCATGGATCTGGTGGAGGTCGGGAGCTTGCGGGTGAGCGACTACGGGCTGCGCGAGGGCCTTCTGATGGACGCGATCGGCGACCGCCCGCGATTTGACACTCCGGGAGACGGCGACTAGACTAACTCGGTAAGTATGGATGAAATTGCGGTATTAGTGCTCAACTACACTTTTGAGCCGCTGCATTTCACCAACGCTCGCCGCGCGATCACACTGCTCCTGGCCGGGAAGGCAGAGGCCGTCGAGGCTTCTCCTCGAGTGGTGCGGTCCCCCTCGGTGACGTTCGCGCTACCGGCGGTGATCCGGCTGGCCATGTACATCCGCAAGCCGTTTCTCGATCGCGTGGCCTTCAACAAGAAGAACATCCTGCGCCGGGACGGGTACACCTGCCAGTACTGCAACCGCCGCGGCGAGCGGCTGACCGTCGACCACGTCGTGCCGCGCTCGCGCGGGGGCGAGACGACCTGGATCAACGTGGTCGCCGCGTGTCTGCGCTGCAATCTGCGCAAGGGCAACCGTCTGCCCGACGAGGTCGGAATGCGGCTCATTCGCGACCCGATCCATCCGAAGTTCGTCTTCTCCACGCACATGCTGCGGCACCCCCACGCGCACTCGCTGCTCGATTCGTGGCGCAAGTACCTGCTGGCGGTCCCGACGCCATCCTGACGTAGCCCGGCGCCGTGTTCCGGTTGTCCTCCGAGTACTCGCCGCGCGGCGACCAGCCGCAGGCCATCGCCGCGCTGACGGACTTCGTCCGCGAAGGCCGGCGCCACATGGTGCTGCGCGGGGTCACCGGCTCGGGCAAGACCTACTCGATCGCCAACGTCATCGCCAACGTGGACCGGCCGACCCTGGTCATCTCGCCCAACAAGACGCTGGCCGCCCAGCTCTTCAGCGAGTTCCGTGCCTTCTTCCCGTCGAACGCGGTCGAGTACTTCGTCTCGTACTACGACTACTACCAGCCCGAGGCGTACATCCCGCAGTCGGACACGTACATCGAGAAGGACGCCCTCATCAACGACGAGATCGATCGGATGCGCCACTCGGCGACCAAGTCCCTGCTGGAGCGCCGCGACGTCATCGTCGTCGCGTCCGTCTCGTGCATCTACGGCATCGGCGAGCCCGACACCTATCAGGGGCTCCACCTCGAGCTGGGTGAGGGCGAGCGCATCGACCGCGACGAGATCATCCGCCGGCTCATCGCGGTGCAGTACGAGCGCAACGACTACGACTTCCACCGCGGCACCTTCCGCGTGCGCGGCGACGTGGTAGAGGTATTTCCGGCGAACGAGGAATCGATCGGGCTGCGGATCGAGCTCTTCGGTGACGTCGTCGACGCGATCTCGCGCATCGACCCCCTCCGGGGCGCCGTGCTGGAGCGCGTCGAGCGGGTCCACATCTACCCGGCGAGCCACTACGTCACCGAGGCGAGCCAGCTCGCGCGCGCCTTCGAGACCATCCAGGAGGAGCTGGGGGAGCGGCTCGGGTTCCTCCGGCAGAAGAACCGCCTGCTGGAAGCGCAGCGGCTCGAGCAGCGGACCCTCTTCGACATCGAGATGCTCCGCGAGCTCGGCTACTGTCACGGCATCGAGAACTACTCCCGGCACCTGACCGGTCACCGCCCCGGGGAGGCGCCGCCGACCCTGATCGACTACCTGCCGAAGGATGCGCTGATCGTCATCGACGAGAGCCACGTCGCGGTACCGCAGGTCCGCGGCATGTACTACGGGGATCGGTCGCGCAAGGAGGCGCTCGTCGAGTACGGATTCCGGCTGCCCTCCGCCTTCGACAATCGCCCGCTGATGTTCGACGAGTTCACCCGGCTGACCGGCCAGACGATCTACGTCTCGGCGACCCCCGGGGCCTACGAGCTCGACCTCGCCGCCGACACCCTGGCCGAGCAGGTCATCCGGCCGACCGGGCTCATGGACCCGCGCATCGTCGTGCGGCCGGCCAAGGACCAGGTCGACGACCTCCTGGGCGAGCTCCGCGCTCGCGCCGACCGCGACGAGCGAGTCCTGGTGACGACCCTGACCAAGCGGATGGCCGAGGACCTCACCGAGTACTACCAGCAGCTCGGACTCCGGGTGCGCTATCTGCACTCCGACATCGACACCCTCGACCGGGTCGCGATCATCCGCGACCTCCGGCTCGGGAAATTCGACGGCCTCATCGGGATCAACCTCCTGCGCGAGGGGCTCGACATCCCGGAGGTGTCGCTGGTGGCGATCCTCGACGCCGACAAGGAGGGCTACCTCCGGTCGGGGACCTCGCTCATCCAGACGGCGGGCCGGGCGGCTCGCAACGTCAACGGCGAGGTCATCATGTACGCTGATCACGTGACGGAGTCGATGGCGGCCACGATCCGCGAGACCGAGCGGCGGCGCGAGCTGCAGGGCGCCTACAACGAGGCGAACGGGATCACGCCGGAGTCGATCAAGTCGTCGATCCACGAGCTGCTGCAGACGATCTACGAGCGCGACTACTACACGGTGCCGGTCGAGGAGAAGGCCGCCGAGGCGTTCGATTCGCCGGCGGCGCTCCAGGCGCGGATCGGCGAGCTGGAGGCGCGCATGAAAGAGGCCGCCAAGCGCCTGGACTTCGAGCGGGCGGCCGAGATCAGGGACCGGCTCAAGGCGCTCCGCAAGCAGCAGCTCAAGTGAGCCTCCTCGAGGACAAGCTCGCCCGGGTGCCCGACCAGCCGGGCGTCTACCTGTACCGCGACGGCAAGCAGCAGGTGCTCTACGTCGGCAAGGCCGCGTCCCTGCGAAGCCGGGTGCGCTCGTACTTCCAGGAGTCGCGCCCGCGCGATCCCAAGACCGACGCGCTGGTCCGCCAGGTCCGCGACCTCGAGTACATCGTCACCGACAACGAGCTCGAGGCCCTCATGCTCGAGGCCAACCTGGTGCGCAAGCACCGGCCCCGCTACAACATCATCCTGCGCGACGACAAGCACTATCCGTTCCTGAAGCTCACCACGAACGAGCCGTTTCCGCGGCTCCTGGTGGCGCGGCGGGTCCAGCGCGACGGCGCCCAGTACTACGGTCCGTTCTATCCGGCCACGGCGATGCGCGAAACGCTCCGGCTGCACGGGCTGGGAGACCCGGGAGGGCTACGCGCAGACGGTGCAGGACGTCATGCACTTCCTCGAGGGCCGGGACGAGGAGCTGGCGCGCCGCCTCACCAAGGAGATGGAGGAGGCCGCCGGCGAGCTCAAGTTCGAGCGCGCCTCGGTGCTGCGCGATCAGATCCAGTCCCTCAACAAGGTCCGGGAGCGTCAGAAGATCATCTCGACCGACGACGTGGACCAGGACGTGGTCGGCGTCGTCCGTCAGGGCAGCGACGCCTGCGTCGAGCTGTTCTTCGTGCGCAAGGGCCGGCTCGTCGGGCAGGAGCCGTTCTTCTTCGATCGGGTCGCCGGGTGGAGCGACGGCGAGATCCTCTCCGCGTTCGTCCGCCAGTTCTACGGCAAGACGGTGCCGCCGGCCCCGGAGATCCTCCTTTCCGAAGAGCTGCCCGAGGCCGAGCTGACCGCCGAATGGCTCGCCACGCTCGGCGGCCGCCGCGTCCAGATGCACGCGCCCCAGCGCGGCGCCAAGCGGGAGTTCGTCGCGATGGCCGAGGCGAACGCCGCCATCGCGCTCCAGAACCGCCTCCTCTCGCGCGACAACCGCCAGCAGCTCGTCCTCGAGGAGCTCCAGCGTGCGCTGGGCCTGCCGGGCCTGCCCAATCGCATCGAGGGGTACGACATCTCCAACATCCAGGGAACCGAGCAGGTCGGCTCGATGGTGGTCTGGGAGAACGGCGGCCTCAAGAAGGACGACTACAAGCGTTTCAAGATCCGGACCGTCGCGGGCGCCGACGACTTCGCCTCGATGGGCGAGGTGCTCACCCGGCGATTCGCGAAGGCGCTCGAGCAGGGGAGCGTGCTGCCCGACCTCGTCCTGATCGACGGCGGCCGCGGCCAGCTCAACGTCGCGCTCAAGGTGCTTCAGGACCTCGGGCTCGACTACATCCCCGCCGTCGGGCTCGCCAAGCAGGCCGAGGAGGTGTACCAGGCCGACAGCCTGCACCCGCTCGTGCTCGATCCGACGTCGCCCTCGCTCCACACACTGCAGCGGATCCGCGACGAGGCCCACCGCTTCGCGATCACCTACCACAAGAAGCTCCGGGCGAAGCGCACGATCCAGTCCGTGCTCGACACGATCCCGGGCGTGGGGCCGGCGATCCGGACGAGCCTGCTCAAGACGCTCGGCTCGGCGCGGCGGGTTCGCGACACCTCGGTCGCCGAGCTGGCGGCGGTGCCGAAGGTGACCCCGAAGCTCGCGCAGCGGATCTTCGACCACTTCCATCCCCCGCCGCCGAGGGAACCCCAATCCACGACAGACTGTTACAATGACGGGAGCCTACCGGCTCAGGAGGGGGGTGACAGCACATGAGGAAGCTCATGGCAGTCATGGCAGTGGCAGTCGCGCTCGCCTTCACCGCGGGTGGAGCGTTCGCGAGCTCCTGCCCGAAGGTCATCAAGGAAGGCCGGGACGCGGCCGCCAAGATGAAGGCAGACGATCCGAAGGTGAAGGCGGCCGTCGCCAAGCTCGACGAAGCGCAGAAGCTCCACGACGGGGGCAAGCACGCGGAGTCGCTCAAGCTGGCCAACGAAGCCGCCGCAGATCTCGGCGTCAAGAAGTAGGGCCACGAGTTCCGGCGTGGCGCGGCTCGCACGAGCCGCGTCACGCCGATGTTTCCCTCGGCACCGCCCCGTCCACCACTTTCTTGCCCCGGCCTGCCAAGGATGTTAGAAACTTACGAATCATGTCGGACGATCGCTATCCGTTCCGTGAGATCGAAACGAAGTGGCAGCGGATCTGGGAAGACACCAAGCAGTTCCGGGTCCGCGAGGATCCCGGCCGATCGAAGTACTACTGCCTCGAGATGTTCCCGTACCCGTCCGGGCGGATCCACATGGGCCACGTGCGCGTCTACGCGATCGGCGACCTCCTCGCGCGCTTCAAGTGGATGCGCGGGTACAACGTGCTGCATCCGATGGGCTGGGACGCGTTCGGGCTGCCGGCCGAGAACGCCGCCATCGAGCACGGCGTGCACCCGGTCATCTGGACGTACGAGAACATCGACTACATGCGCTCCCAGCTCATGAAGATGGGCATCTCCTACGACTGGGACCGCGAGGTCACCACCTGCGATCCCGCGTATTACCGGTGGGAGCAGCTCATCTTCATCAAGATGCTCCAGCGGGGTCTCGCCTACCGAAAACGCTCGACCGTGAACTGGTGCCCGTCCTGCCAGACGGTGCTCGCCAACGAGCAGGTGGAGGACGGCCGGTGCTGGCGGTGCGATTCCGAGGTGACGCCGCGCGAGATCGACGGCTGGTTCTTCAAGATCACCAGCTACGCCGAGGAATTGCTTGAGTGGTGTGATCGCTTGCCGGGCTGGCCCGAGCGCGTGCTGACCATGCAGCGCAACTGGATCGGCAAGAGCGAGGGCGCGGAGTTCGACCTGCCGGTGGCCGGAGCGAGCGGCCTCGCGATCCGCGTCTTCACCACGCGGCCCGACACGGCCTTCGGAATGACCTACGCGGTGCTGGCTCCGGAGCACCCGCTCGTCGACCGGGTCGTGACCAATCCGGACGAGCGCGCGGCGGTCGCGCAGTTCCGCGCCGAGGTCGCGCGCCAGTCCGAGATCGAGCGGACGGCCGTCGATCGGCCGAAGCGCGGGCTCCGCCTGTCGGCCCAGGTCGTGAATCCGTTCAACGGCGCCGCCATCCCGCTGTTCCTCGCCGACTACGTCCTGATGGGCTACGGCACCGGCGCCATCATGGCGGTCCCCGGCGAGGACGAGCGCGACTGGGAATTCGCCGAGCAGCACGGGCTGCCGATCATCGAGACCGTCAAGCGTCCGGACGGATGGACCGGCAAGGCCTACTCCGGTGAGGGCGTCAAGATCAACTCCGGCTTCCTCGACGGCCTCACGGTCGCCGCCGCGAAGCGCCAGGCCATCGACTGGCTGGTCTCGCGCGGCCTCGGCACCGCCAAGATCAACTACCGCCTGCGCGACTGGGGCATCAGTCGCCAGCGCTACTGGGGCGCGCCGATCCCCGTGCTCTACTGCGACGCCTGCGGCATGGTGCCCGAGGCCGAGGAAAATCTCCCGGTGGCGCTGCCGCGTGACGTGCAGCTCTCCGGCAAGGGCGGCTCGCCGCTGGCGAACGTCGCCAGCTTCGTCAACGCCACCTGTCCCCGGTGCGGGGGGCCGGCGCGACGCGAGACGGACACGATGGACACCTTCGTGGAGTCGTCGTGGTACTTCCTGCGCTATTGCTCGCCGCGCTACGAGACCGGCATGTTCGAGCAGAGCGCGGCCGACTACTGGATGCCGGTCGACCAGTACATCGGCGGTATCGAGCACGCCGTGCTCCATCTCCTCTATGCGCGGTTCTACACGAAGGTCCTCCGCGACCTCGGCCTCACGAAGATCGACGAGCCCTTCATGGCGCTGCTCAGCCAGGGCATGGTCATCAAGGACGGCGCCAAGATGTCCAAGTCGAAGGGCAACGTGGTGTCCGACGACTTCGTCCGCGAGAAGTACGGCGCCGACACCGGCCGCCTGTTCGAGCTGTTCGCCGCGCCGCCGGAAAAGGATCTGGAGTGGAACGACCAGGGGATCGAGGGCGCGTCGCGCTTCTTGAATCGCGTGTGGCGATTCGTCCTCACGCATTTGAATGAGCTCGGGGGAGGCGAGGCGCTTTCGAAAGCTCAGGTTGAAACGGTAACAGCCCTCGAGCGACCCGGGGGGGCTCTCGGGGGGGGCGTCTCGCCCCACCCGAGCTCAACCGATGGGGGGCGGGCGTTTCGGCGGGTCATCCACGAGACCATCCGGCGCGTCACCGACGACATCGAGCGCGAGTTCCACTTCAACACCGCGATCGCCGCCATCATGGAGCTCTTCAATGCGCTGCAGGCCTACGAGCAGGCCTCGCCCGAGGGCAGGGGCGCCGGTCCCGATCCGGAGCGGACCGCGCTCCTGCGCGAGGCGACCGAGACGCTGCTGCTGCTCCTGGGCCCCTTCTGTCCGCACGTGACGGAGGAGCTCTGGTCGCGGCTCGGTCACTCGGAGAGCCTCTTCCGGCAGCGCTGGCCGGAGGCGGACCCGGCGGCGCTCCAGAAGACCGAGGTCACCGTCGTCGTCCAGGTCGACGGCAAGGTGCGCGGGCGGTTGCTCGTCGACGTGGACGCCGCGGACGACCGGATCCGGCAACTGGCCCTCGACGACGACCGCGTCAAGCCGTGGGTCGGTCAGCGGCGCGTCGAGAAGATCGTCGTCGTTCCCAACCGCCTCGTCAACATCGTGACGCGCGCGTGAGGGGAGGAGGCCGCGCGCTCGCGCTCGGCCTGCTCGCCGCCGCCGTCGCCGGCTGCGGGTATTCATTTCGCGGAACCCTCCCGGAGCACATCCAGACAGTCGCCGTGCCACTCTTCGCCAACAAGACCGGGGAGCCGGCGATCGAGAGCCTGCTGACGAGCGCGGTCGTCGAGGCCTTCTCCACCAACGGCCGGCTCCGCGTGGTCAAGCGCGAAGACGCCGACGCCATCCTCGAGGGCGAGGTGATCGGCTATTCCGTCCTGTCGATCTCGTACGATTCCCAGGCCAACGTGCGGCAGTACCGCCTGATCATGACGATTAACCTGAAGCTGCTCGACATGCGCCGCAGCGCCGTGCTCTTCGAGGAGCGCAACCTCCGAGAGAAGGCGGACTTCCAGGTCATGAACGCCGTCTCCCAGACCATTTCGGTCGAGGAGACGGCCGTTCGCACGGCCGCCACCGAGATCGCGCGGGCGATCGTGAGTCTCACCGTCACCCGATTCTGAGCATGAGCCGACAAGCGGGGCCCCCGACACCGCCAAGGCTAACCGGGCGAGCGGCGCTACAAGCGCCTACAGCAGGCCACCCTCGCTCGTCCCGGCCACCGAGCACTCGGTAAGTGGACTACGCGGCGTTCCTGAGAACGGTCGAGCGCGGCGAGCCGCCGGCCATTGCCCTGCTCCACGGCGGTGACGGTCAGCTCCTCGACGACGCGCTCGACGCGGTGACCCGCGCGCTCTTCCCGGATCGCTCGCTGGCCGCGTGGGGGCGCGAGGTCTTCGACGGCCGCGAACACGGCGTCGACGAGATCGTGCGATCCGCCATGACGCTGCCGCTCGGGGCCGGACGGCGACTCGTCGCCGTGCGCCGTGCCCAGGCGCTGAGCGCGAAGGGGGCGGAGTCGCTCACCGAGTATGCTGCGAGCCCGAACCCGGCGACCTGTCTCGTGCTGCTGGCCGACGAGTCGCTCCGCGCCTCGCGTGAGCGCCGCGCCGACCACTGGCTGCTCGGCGCCCTGCCGGCGGCCGCGATCGTCGCGCTTCCCGTCCGCGCATCGCGCGAGCTCGCGGGCTGGCTTCGCCAGCGCGCGGCGCTCGAGGGGCTGACCGTCACCGACGAGGCGGCGCGCCTCCTCGTGGAGCTGACGGGTGAGGACACGGCGACTCTGCTGGGCGAAGCGCGCAAGGCGGCGCTCGCCGGCGGGCCCGACAACCGCAACGTCGGCGTCCGGGACGTCGGCGCGATCGTCGGCGAGCATCGCCTCGACGCGATCTTCGATCTGACGCGCGCCGTCGAGCGACGAGACGCGGCAGGTGCCCTCAGGACCCTCGATCGCCTGCTCGCGACCGAGGACGCGCCGCTCCTGCTCGCGGTGCTGGTGCGCGACGTGAGGACGGCGTGGACGGCGGTCGCGTGGCGGCGCCGGGGCCGGCCCGTCGACGAGATCGCCCGCGTGCTCCACCGGCCGCCGGCGGTGATCGAGGCGCTCACGAGCTCCGCGGCCCGCTCCGAGGCCCACTTCGCCCGGCAGATCCGACGGTGCTGGGAGGCCGAGCGTCGGCTCAAGAGTAGCGGTGAGCCGCGCGCGGAGATGGCGGCCCTGGTGGCCGATCTGTGCGCGGAGCGGTGATCGGCCGCTCGGTCCTCTTCGGCCTCCTTGTCGGGCTCATGTCGATCGTCGCGTCCGCCGGCGCGGCCGAGCGCTGCGCCGAGTGCGTGACCGCCGGCGCCGGGTACGCCCCGCTCCGCGTGCCGGGCGGAACGCCGCTGGCCGGCTACGGGGGCCTCCAGCGACGGCTCCTGTTTCCCGACCTCCTCGGCCGGTACCCTCACGCGTTCTGGTTCAGGCCGTCCGCCGGCGAGCACGACCCGGTAGGCGCGCGCGCGCTCGTGCTCCAGAACCGGACTTCACGCGTGGTGTGGGTCACGCTCGACCTGATCGCCGTCGATCGTGCCTTCACCAGGGCGCTTCAGGAGCGCCTGGCGGCGTCCGGGACGGTGCCGGCCACGCTCATCGTCTCGGCCTCCCACACGCACTCCGGCCCCGGCGCCTTCATGGATTCCGAGCTCAGCGGCCTGATCGCCATCGATCGCATGGACTCGACGGTCCGCGACGCGCTCGTCGCGGGCGCGGCGGCGGCGATCCGGCGGGCCGACGCCGCGCGGGTTCCGGCGCTCGTCGCCACGACCCGGGTCACCGCGCCCGCCGTCACGGTCAGTCGCATCCGCGAGCCCCTCGATTCCGAGATCGTGGTCCTCAAGGTGACCGGCGCGGACGGAAAACCGCTCGCGTTGCTGTGGAACTTTGCGATCCACGGGACGATGTTCCCAGCGGCGAGCCCGCAGCTGTCGGCCGACGTGATGGGTGCCGCCTCCGCGCTGCTCGAGCAACGGCTCGGCGCGCCGGCCCTCTTCGTCAACGGAGCCGTCGGCGATGTGAGTCCGGCGGGCCACGGGATGCTCGCGCTGCGCGAGACCGCCGCCGGGCTGGCGGCCGCCGTCGAGGCGGGCTGGACTCAGGCCAGAGCCGTGCCCGCCGTCGGACTGCGCGTCGCGCAGCGAAGCGTCGCGCTGCCGCGGCCGGCGGTGTCGCTCAAGCGCTGCGTCGGGGGCTGGGTGCCGGGTTTCTTCGCGATCCCTCTGTTCGGGCTGCCGGCCGAGACCGAGCTGCTCGCCGCCGCGGTCGGCGACGCGGCCTGGGTCACGATCCCGGGCGAGCTGCAGACGTCGTTCGGCCTGGCGATCAAGCGCGAGGTGCGCGGGCTCTTCGGCGCGGTGCTCCTGGCGGGATTGTCGAACGACTATCTCGGCTACTTCATGGGGCCCGAGGCGACCGGAAGCAAGAGCTACGTCGCCTGCGCCACCCTCTACGGACCGGACGCCGGGACGTGCCTCGCGGACGCCGCGCTCGATCTCTTCTACCGCCTGGCCGATCGGCCACGCCCCCCGGGCCGCTCGTCGCCCGGCTGCAATGCCGGAGGGGAAGCGCGATGAGCCTGTCCGAACCGCGGGCCGGCGCGAGTCGCCGGAGGAATCGCGGCTACGCGGTGACGAGACGCCGCGCGAGCGCGGACTTCTTCCGCGCGGCGGTGTTGCGGTGAATCACGCCCTTGCTCACGGCCTTGTCGAGAGCGCGGATGGCTTCGAGGATGGCCGCCGGGCGCGTGGCGCCCTCCGCGGCGCGGGCCGTCTTCACCGAGCCGCGGATCTTCGAGCGCATCGCCCGGTTGCGCAGACGTCGCCGCTCGTTCTGCCGTACGCGCTTCATCGCCGACTTCGTATTCGCCACGTGAACGCTCCTTCGATTCGCTCGATTCGCCGTCAGGTACGCCGTGCATCATGCCGTACCGACGCGGGAATTTCAAGGTGAGCAGGAGCGAGGGACAGGTCGTCCGGGCCCTCGGCGGAATCGCCGGCGCGACCCTGGTCAGCCGTGTGCTCGGATTCGTGCGCGACATGGTGGTGGCGCGCGCGTTCGGCGCCGGGCCCGTGACCGACGCGTTCTTCGTCGCGTTTCGCATTCCCAACATCCTGCGGCGGGTCCTGGCCGAGGGAGCCCTGTCCACCGCGATGATCCCGGTCTTCACCGACTACGTCTCGACCCGGGAGCGGCCCGACCTCGTCCGGATGCTCCGCGCCGTGCTGGGGCTGGCGCTCAGCGCGCTGACCGTGACGACCGTCCTGGGTATCCTCGCCGCGCCCTACGTCGTCCGCGTCATCGCGCCGGGGTTCACGAGCGACCCGGCGCAGGCGGAGCTGGCGGTGCGTCTGACCCGGATCATGTTCCCGTACCTCATCCTGGTCGGCCTGGCGGCGATGGCCACCGGCGTGCTGAATTCCAACGACCGCTTCTTCGCGGGCGCGATCGGCTCGGCCGTGCTGAACGTCGGGATGATCGCCGCCGTCCTGCTGCTCGCGCGTCACGTCGAGCCGCCGATCGTCTCGCTGGCGATCGGGGTCCTCGTCGGCGGGCTCGGCCAGCTGCTCGTCCAGGTGCCGGATCTCTCGGCCTGCGGGCTCTTGTTCGCGCCATCGGCCGAGCTGCGCCACTCCGCGATCAGCCGGATCACGCGGCTCCTGCTGCCGGCCGTCTTTGGTCTGGCGGCGGTGCAGGTGATGGTCTTCGTCAACACGCTGCTCGCCTCGCTCCTGCCGCTGGGATCGATCTCGTACCTGTACTACGCCGATCGAGTCATGGAGTTTCCCCTGGGGGTCTTCGGGATCGCCCTCGCGTCGGCGTCGCTGCCCGTCATGTCGCGCCAGGCCGCGACGGGGGATCATCGGGCGCTCGCCGGCACGCTGAACTTCGCGCTACGCCTGGCGCTCTACGTGTCGTTGCCGGCCACCGTGGGCCTGGTGATGCTCAGGACGCCCATCGTGCGGGTGCTGTTCGAGCGCGGCCGATTCGGCGCCGCGGAGACCTCGGCCACCGCGGAGGCGCTCGCGTGGTACGCGGTCGGTCTCGCCGCCTTCGCCGGCTCGCGCATCGCCGCGCAGGTCTTCTACGCGCTCGGCGAGGCCGGCACCGCCGTGAAGTGGGGCATCGTCTCGATCGTCGCCAACGTGGTGGCGGCGGCCGCGATGATGGGGCCGTTCGGTCACGCCGGTCTCGCCGGCGCCTCGTCCGTCGGCGCGTACGTCAACCTGTTATCGCTCCTGCTGGTCGCGCGCGGCCGGCTCGGCCGGCTCGGCGGACGCGCGCTCCTGAGCAGCGTGTGCCGCACGGCCCTCGCGTCGCTCCCCGTCGCCGGCGCGTGCTGGCTCGCGCTCGTACTGTGGCCGGCGCGGCCGACCCTCGCGCTCGACGTCGCCTGGCTCGGGGCCACGATCGTGGTCGGCGGGGCCGCCTTCTGGGCGGCGAGCGTCGCGCTCGGCCTGTCCGAGCGGACCGTGCTCGTGCGGCTCTACTCGCGACGCGAGCGCGGCGGGGTCGCCGAGATCTGAGCGCGCCCGCGTCGCCGCGAGGGGCGACGCGCGAGGACGAGCGCGCTTCACCACGACGGGGCATCGTGATAGAATCCGACGTGGTCACTCTATGACCGATGTCGTCGTTGAGTATCTCGGCGCCCTTCAAGCTGAGCGGGGGGCGGCCCGGAATACTCTCGACGCGTACCGCCGCGATCTCACCGATTTCACCCGCTTCCTGAACGATCATCGCCGCACCCTCAGCCGGGTCGGCCCCGACGACATCGTCGAATACCTCGAACGCCTCCGAACGCGCGGCCTCCGGCCCGCCAGCGTGGCGCGTCGCGTCTCCGCGCTGCGCGGTCTCTACAAGCACCTGGTCCGCGAGGGCACGCTGCGCCGCGACCCCACCGAGCATCTCGAGGCGCCGCGCCGGCCGCGTTCGCTGCCGCGAACGCTCTCGCGGGAGGCGGCCGCCGCGCTCGTCGAGGCGCCGGACGCGAGCGAGCCGCGCGGTGTCCGCGATCGCACGCTGCTCGAGCTACTCTATGCGACGGGGATGCGGGCGTCCGAGTGCCTGGGCCTCACGCTGGACGACGTCAATCTGAGCGCGGGCTACGTCGTGTGCACCGGCAAGGGGCGAAAGCAGCGTCTCGTTCCCGTCGGCGGCGAGGCGGTGCAGTGGGTCGCGCGGTATCTCCGCGACGTCCGCCCCGCGTACACGCGGCGGCGAGACTCCGGCCGGCTGTTCGTGAACCCGCGCGGCGGGCGTCTCTCGCGGCAGTCCCTGTGGGTGATCGTGCGGCACGCCGCGGCCCGCGCCGGCCTCCGTCAGCGCGTCTCGCCCCACGTCCTGCGCCATTCGTTCGCGAGTCATCTGCTCGAGGGCGGCGCCGACCTGCGCTCGATCCAGGCCATGCTCGGCCACGTCGACATCGCGACGACGCAGATCTACACGCACTTGCCCTCGGCCGCCGTGGTGAACATGTACCGGCGCTTCCACCCACGGGCGTGAGCATGGCGAAGCGGGCGCACGTCTACCCCCAGGTCGAGCTCGCGGCGGTGGACCTGGTCGACGTCCCGGTCGCGGTGGCTTCGGCGGAGGTCACCGTGGCCGACGCGCTGACCCTCGCGCGCAAGCGCAACGCCGGATGGCTCGCGGCGGGCGACGCGTCCGTGCTGCGCGAAGACCTGGCGCGCGCCGTGTCGCTCGGACTCGGGGAGCTCCGCGCCGCGGAGATCGCGCGCCCGCTGCCCGTGATCGACGCGGGCGCCGGCGAGGCGGCGGTGCGCCGTCTGCTCGCCGCGGGCGCTCCGCTCGTCACCGTGCGTGGTCCGAAGGGGCCGGCCGGCGCCGTCAGCAGCCGCCTCGTCGGCGGCGCGCTGGCCGACGCCTCGGCGGCGGGCCGGATGAATCGCGGTCTCCCGGCAGACGTGCGGGACCTGCTCACGACCATCGGCCGGATCGCGGACGAGCACGACGGCCGGGCGTTCCTGGTGGGCGGGCTCGTCCGAGATCTGTGGCGCGACGCGACGATCGAGCGGCGTGATCTCGACATCGTGGTGGAGGGCGATGGACCCACCGTGGCCCGCCGTCTCGCCCGCGCGGTCGGCGGCTCGGTCGTCGAGCACCGCCGCTTCCTGACGGCGTCGATCGAGACGCGCGCGTTCGGGCGGATCGACGTGGCGACGTCGCGCTCGGAGCGCTACGAGTCTCCGGGCGCGCTGCCGCGCGTGATGCCGGCGAGCATCGGCGAGGACCTCCGGCGGCGCGATTTCACGGTGAACGCCATGGCGATCGAGCTGGCGTCAGGGGAGTTCGGTCTGATCGATCCGCTCGGCGGGCGGGTGGATCTGGCGCGACGCCGGCTTCGCACGCTCCACCCGCTCTCGTACGTCGAGGACCCGACTCGGATCTTCCGCGCCGCGCGCTACGCGGCCCGCCTTGGGCTCTCGCCGGACCGCGCCACGGCTCGGGCCGCGTCGCTCGCGCTGCGCCTCGCCCCGTATCCCGCGCTGGCGGGCCAGCGAATCGCCGCCGAGATCGAGCACATCCTGAGCGAGACCAGGGCCGGGGACATCCTCGCCGGGCTCGGGCGCTCCGGAGCCTTTCGCCTTCTCGACCCGCGCTACCGGTTCACCGCGACGAGCCGTCGCCGCGTGGGCGAGCTTCCCGGCGCCCTGGCCTGGGCGGACGGGCACGCCCTCGACGTCGACGCCGTCGGACTGGCCGCGCTTGCCCTCGTCGACGGCCAGCCACCGGTCGTCGCGGACGCGGCGCTCGCCCGGCTCGGCTTCTCCGGTGGGCCGCTGGCCGTCCTCAAGCGCGCCCAGGCGACCGGCGGGGCGCTCGCCGCAGAGCTCGCCCGGGCCTCGGCGCCCAGCGCGCGCGCGCGGCGGCTCCGCGGCCGCGCGCCCCTCGAGCTCGCCTGGCTCTGGCTCTCGGGCGGGCAGGACCTGCGCGGGGCGCTCGACTGGTTCGTCGGCATCGACCCGCGCCTCGTGTCCCTGGACGGCGACGACGTGGTCGCCCTCGGCGTCCCGCGAGGCCCGGCGGTGGCTCGCGTGCTGGCCGAGGTGCGTGACGCGCGTCTCGACGGCACCCTGGTGAACCGCGCGATGGAAGAGGAGCATGTCCGACAATGGTTGGCGAGAGGAGGATGAGTTGGCCCCGAAATACATCTTCGTGACCGGCGGCGTCGTCTCGTCTCTGGGCAAGGGTCTGGCCGCGGCCTCGGTCGGTGCGCTCCTGGAGGCGCGCGGCTTCCGTGTGACGCTGCAGAAGATGGATCCCTACATCAACGTCGATGCGGGGACCATGAGCCCGTACCAGCACGGCGAGGTCTTCGTGACCGACGACGGCGGCGAGACCGACCTCGACCTCGGTCACTACGAGCGCTTCACCTCGAGTCGCGTCACCCGCGACCACAACGTGACGACGGGAAAGGTCTACTACTCGGTCATCCAGAAGGAGCGCCGGGGCGACTATCTGGGCCGGACCGTCCAGGTCATTCCGCACATCACCGACGAGATCAAGGCGGCCATCCGAAAAGTCGCCCGCGACACCGACGTCGTCATCGTCGAGGTCGGCGGCACCGTCGGCGACATCGAGGGGCTGCCCTTCCTGGAAGCGGTCCGCCAGTTCAAGAAGGACGCCGGGCGTGACAACTGCATCTACGTGCACCTGACGCTCGTCCCGTACATTCAGGCGGCCTCCGAGCTCAAGACGAAGGCCACCCAGCATTCGGTCAAGGAGCTGCGGGCGATCGGCATCCAGCCCGACATCCTGCTCTGTCGCACCGACCGCTTCCTGCCGCCCGGGATCAAGTCGAAGATCGCGCTCTTCTGCGACGTCGAGGAGGAGGCCGTGATCACGGCCAAGGACGTCGACTCGATCTACGAGGTGCCGCTCGTCTTCCATCGAGAGGGGCTCGACGAGATCATCGTGAAGCTCCTGGGGCTCGAGCCGCGCCGGATCGACCTGTCACGCTGGGAGAGCGTCGTGCGCCGGGTCAAGTCGCCGCGCGCGGAGACGCGCATCGCCGTCGTGGGCAAGTACGTCGAGCTGAGGGACTCCTACAAGAGCCTGGTGGAGGCGATCGCGCACGGCGGTATCGCGAACGAGGCGCGCGTGGACGTGCAGTGGGTGGACGCCGAGCACATCGAGCGCGACGGCGCCGAGGCGCAGTTCGCGGGCATCCACGGCATCCTGGTGCCCGGCGGCTTCGGGGACCGCGGGATCCTGGGCAAGATCGAGGCGGTGCGCTATGCGCGGGAGCGGCGCGTGCCGTATCTGGGCATCTGCCTGGGCATGCAGTGCGCGGTCATCGAGTACGCGAGAAATGTCTGCGGCCTCGCCGGCGCGAGCTCGTCCGAGTTCGATCCGGCCGCGCCCCATCTGGTGATCGACCTCCTGCCGGAGCAGCGCAGGGTGGCCGACAAGGGCGGCACGATGCGGCTCGGGCTCTACCCGATCGTGCTCGGCGAGGGCAGCCTGGCCTCGCGCCTGTACGGCCAGGGGATCATCCAGGAGCGCCACCGCCACCGCTACGAGGTGAACAACGACTACCTCTCCCGGCTCGAGAAGGCCGGTCTCCGCATCTCCGGCATCTGGGCGGAAAAGCAGCTCGTCGAGATCATCGAGATCCCCGAGCACCCGTACTTCGTGGCCGGGCAATTCCACCCGGAGTTCCGCTCGCGGCCGTGGGAGCCGCACCCGCTCTTCGCCGGATTCGTGCGGGCCGCCCTGGAGCACACGAGCGAGGTGAACCGCGCATGAGCGGCCCGGCGGCGACCGAGGTCGTCCGCGTCGGCGCCATCACCATCGGCGGCGGGGCGCCGCTGGTGCTGATCGGCGGGCCGTGCGCGATCGAAGACGAGAAGCACGCGCTGATGACGGCCGAGCGGCTGGCGAAGATCGCGGCGGACCGGCGCGTGTCGTTCATCTACAAGTCGTCGTACGACAAGGCGAACCGCTCGTCGATCAACAGCTACCGGGGACCGGGGCTCCGCGAGGGGCTTCGCATCCTGCGCAAGGTGCGCGACACGCTGCGCCTTCCGGTGCTCTCGGACGTCCACCAGGTGTCCGAGGTGGCGCCGGCGGCGGAGGTGCTCGACGTGCTGCAGATTCCCGCCTTCCTCTGCCGGCAGACCGACCTCGTCCTGGCGGTCGCGCAGACCGGAAAGCCGATCAACGTCAAGAAGGGCCAGTTCGTCGCGCCCGGCGACATGAAGAACGTCGTCGACAAGATCCTCTCGGTGGGAAACCGCTCGATCCTTCTGACCGAGCGGGGCGCCTCCTTCGGGTACCATAACCTCGTGGTCGACATGCGCGGCCTCGCGATCATGCGCGCCCTCGGTTTTCCCGTCGTCTTCGACGCGACCCACTCGGTGCAGCTGCCGGGTGGCGCCGGCGATCGATCGGGCGGCGAGCGTCAGTACGTTCCGGCGCTCGCGCGCGCGGCGGTGGCGTTCGGCGTCGACGCGCTCTTCATGGAGATGCACGAGGATCCCGACCGGACGCTGCCCGACGGTCGGCCGCTCTCCGACGGCCCGAACATGCTCCGCATCGACGATCTGCCGCGCGTGCTGCAACAGCTCCAGGCCATCGAGTCGGCGGTTCGCGCGTGAGCGCCGAGCGCGCGCCCGACGTGCGGAAGATCGCCGAGCGCGTGTTCCGTCTCGAGGCCGACGCCATCCTGGGCCTCATCCCGAAGCTCGACGAGCGCTTCGAGGAGGCGGTCGAGGTGCTCCGCGGCTGCGGCGGGCGCGTCATCGTCACCGGCATGGGCAAGTCGGGACTGATCGGACGCAAGATCGCGGCGACCCTCGCGTCGACCGGAACCCCCGCGTACTTCCTGCACCCCGCCGAGGGCGTGCACGGCGATCTCGGCATGGTGGCCCGGGGCGACGTGGTGGTCGCGCTGTCGAACTCCGGCGAGACGGATGAGGTACTCGCGATCCTGCCGCTCCTCAAACGGCTCGGCGTTCCCATCGTGCTCCTCACGGGAAATCCGGGCTCCGCGCTCGCGCGCCAGTGCGAGGTCGTCCTGGACGTCGGCGTGCCCGAGGAGGCCTGCCCGATGAACCTGGCGCCGACGTCGAGCACGACGGCAGCCCTGGCGGCCGGGGACGCGCTCGCGCTGGCGCTGCTCGAGCTGCGCGGACTCCGCCCCGAGGACTACGCTGCGCTGCACCCCCGCGGGGCGCTCGGCTGGCGATCCCTGTTCCGGGTGGCGGACCTGATGCTCACGGGCGACGCCGTCCCGATCGTGCCCGACACGACGCCACTGCGCGAGGTCATCGTCGAGATTACCCAGAAGCGCAAGGGCATGACGACCGTGGTCGACCGCGAGGGGCGGCTCCTCGGTGTCATCACCGATGGCGACCTCCGGCGACTGCACCTGAGCGGGGGCCCGATCGAGAGCCTCACCGCCGCGCAGGTGGCCAGCCGCGAGCCCAAAGTGATCCGCGCCGAGGACCTGGCCGCGAAGGCGCTGGAGGTAATGGAGACCTGGCAGATCACGAGTCTGGTGATCGTCGACCAAGCTCGACGGCCCGTCGGGCTCATTCACATGCACGACGTCCTTCGGGCCAAGATCGTATAGTTTTCGGGGTGTTTCCGCTTTTTTAGCTTTCCCTCTTGTGCTAGCGTGGTACCAAAATTGCACTCAGACACGACTTCCCCTTAGAATCGACAGAGCGATGAAGAGACATCGACTGGCTAGCGGCATTCTCGGAATCGTCGGCGCCTTCGTGCTCCTGGTGGCCTGCACCCTGATCGCCAAGAGCCGAACGGCACCCATCGAGCCCGTCGGGCCCGCCGCTTCGAGCGCCGATCTCCGGATCAAGGAAGCCAAGATCGAGGAAGACACGGGCGGGGTGCGCTGGCGTCTCACGGCCGACCAGGTGCTGATCTTCGAAGCCGAGGGGCGCACCGCGCTCCGGAACATCTCGGTCCAGGTATTCGAGCGTGACCGCACGTGGCACATCGTCGGCGAAGAGGGCGACCTGTTCCAGGCCACCAAGAACCTCGAAATCCGGAAAAACGTCGTGATCACCTCGAACGACGGCCTCAAGCTGGAGACCAGCGTCCTGCGCTGGCAGGCCGCCGAGAAGCGGCTCTGGTCGGACGCGCCGGTGCGCCTCTCGCGCGACGGCGCCACGGCCGAAGGCACGGCGCTCGACGTGCGGACCGCCGACGGCGCCT
>QHSM01000333.1 GCA_003221595.1 Candidatus Rokuibacteriota bacterium
GAGAACCTCGTCATCTTCAGCGGCAACGTCGTGGCGCGACGGGATAACTCCGTGCAGTACGCCGAGCGCGTCGAGGTCTATCTGGACGAGAAGGGCGACCGCGTTCTTCGAACGGTCTCGACCGGCGGCGTGCGCATCATCACCAAGGACTGCCGCACCGGGACGGCGCAGCGCGCGGAGTACTTCGACCTCGAGCAGCGGGTGACGCTCACCGGCAACGCCCGGGTCTGGGAAGAGGACAACGTCGTGTCCGGCGACACGATCACGCTCTTCATTTCCCAGGATCGGTCCATCGTCCAGGGCGGCAAGCAGGAGCGGGTCAAGGCCGTCTTCTCCCCGA
>QHSM01000241.1 GCA_003221595.1 Candidatus Rokuibacteriota bacterium
GGTCTGCCACCACCTGAATGCGCGGATCCCCGAGGATCTGGCCTTCGCCGAGTCCCGCATTCGCGCCGAGACGATCGCCGCCGAGGACGTGCTGCACGATCTCGGCGCGATCAGCATGATGTCCTCCGACTCGCAGGCGATGGGCCGGATCGGCGAGGTGATCATCCGGACGTGGCAGACCGCTGACAAGATGAAGCGCCAGCGCGGTCCGCTTCCGGGGGAAGCGCCCGGCGACGACAACACGCGAGTGAAGCGGTACGTCGCGAAGTACACGATCAACCCGGCCATCGCGCACGGTCTGGCCGGTGAGGTGGGGTCGATCGAAAAGGGCAAGCTCGCCGACCTCGTCTTGTGGAAGCCCGCGTTCTTCGGCGTCAAGCCGGAGCTGGTGGTGAAGGGCGGTCTCATCGCCTGGGCGGCGATGGGCGATCCGAACGCATCGATCCCGACGCCGCAGCCCGTGCTGTACCGCCCGATGTTCGGGGCGTTCGGGCGGGCGGTCGGCAGCACGACCGTGACGTTCGTATCACAGGCCGCCCTCGCGGCCGGGGTACCCCAGCGGCTCGGCCTCACCCGGCGCGCTGTCGCGGTTTCCCGGTGCCGCGGCCTCGGCAAGCGCGACATGGTCCACAACGACGCGCTGCCGCGCATCGAGGTCGATCCCGAGACGTACCAGGTGCGCGCAGACGGTGTGCTGCTGACGTGCGAGCCGGCGCGGGTGCTGCCGATGGCGCAGCGCTATTTTTTGTTCTGATGGGGGGCCCCGAAATGGCCCCCCATACCCCCCCACTCGCGCCGCGATCGAGCCCGGGGCTCGATCGTTCCGGCGAGCAACCCGCTACTGCCGGCGAGCGGAACGTCGTTTCTGACGCCCCCGTCATCACCACCGCGCGCGTCGACGTGCGCGAGACGGATCTGTCCGGGCGCGAGCGCGACTCGCTGATGCTCACGGCCGAGGAGCGCCGCTGGGGACGCCGGCGCGTGACGACGACCGCGGGGCGCGCGCTCGTGCTGGCCCTGCCGACCGGCAGCGTGCTCAGGCTCGGATCGGTCCTTCACGTCGCGGCGGACTGGTACGTGGTCGTGGAGGGCGCGCTCGAGCCGGTGCTGGCGTTCACGCCCGCTTCGCCCGAAGAGGCTCTGCGCGTCGCCTTCGAGGTGGGCAACCGCCACTTCACGCTCGCGCTCGACGGCGAGCGAGTGCTCGTGCCGGACGATCCCGCGATGGGGCACCTGCTCACCCGGCTCGACGTGCGGTTCGATCGCGTGCGCGCCGTGTTCGTGCCGATCGGGATGGGGCATCGTCATGAGCGATGAGCGGGCGCTGCTGACGCTCCTGCAGTTCGCCGACGGGCTCTTTCCGACCGGGGGGTTCGCCCACTCGTTCGGTCTCGAGACCTACGTCCAGGACGGACGGGTTCGTGACCGCCAGAGCCTCGAAGCCTTCGTCGCCGCCCACCTCGACGGCTCGGCCGGTCCCGCCGACGCCGCGGCCGCCGCGATCGCGGTGCGGCTGTCGGCCCGGGCCGACGTCGACGACTGGGTGGCCCTCGATCTGCGGCTCGACGCGATGAAGTCCGTTCCGGAGTTCAGAGCCGCGAGCCGTCAGATGGGTCGCCAGACGCTCCGGATCGCCGCGGGGCTCGGCGCCGACCCGTTCCTGGCCCGGCTGGCCGGCGCCGTCGACGACGAGCGCGCGTGTGGGCATCACGCGAGCGTGTTCGGCGCCGTCGTCGGGCGCGGCGGCGTGGCCCCCGCCGCCGCCGCGGCGGCCTACCTCTATTCCACCGCCGAGCTGCTGGTCGGCGCGGGCCTGCGGCTGATCGCGCTCGGCCAGCTCGAGGGCCAGCGTGTGCTGGCCGCGATGCGGGAGCGCATCGAGCGCCTGGCCGTCGCGGCCGCGGCCGCGACCGTGAACGATCTGTGGAGCTTCAATCCGGCGCTCGAGATCGCGGGCATCCGTCATGCGACGCTCGACGCGAGGCTGTTCCGCTCGTGAATGCGGCGCCGCGTCCGCTGAAGATCGGCATCGGCGGCCCCGTCGGCTCCGGGAAGACCGCGCTGGCCGAGGCGCTCTGCCGCCGGCTCGCGCCCGAGCTCGACATGGCGGTCATCACCAACGACATCTACACGAAGGAGGACGCCGAGTTCCTCGTGCGGCGGGGTGCGCTGCCGGCGGACCGGGTCGTCGGGGTCGAGACGGGCGGATGTCCGCACACGGCGATCCGGGAGGACGCGTCGGCCAACCTCGAGGCGGTGCGCGAGCTCCAGAAGAAATTTCCCGCGCTCGAGCTTCTGCTGATCGAGAGCGGCGGCGACAACCTGGCGTCCACGTTCAGCCCCGAGCTGGTCGACGCGGCGGTCTACGTCATCGACGTCGCCGAGGGCGAGAAGATTCCGCGCAAGGGAGGCCCGGGCATCACGCGCTCCAACCTCCTGGTGATCAACAAGATCGATCTGGCGCCCCACGTGGGCGCGGACCTCTCGGTGATGGAGCGCGACGCGCGCCGGATGCGGGGTATGCGGCCCTTCGTGTTCACGAACCTCCGCACGGGCGAGGGGGTGGACACGATCCTCGCGTGGATCCGGCACGAGCTATCGCTCGACGCCGCGACGGCGTGAGTGCCACCGCGCCGCTCGCCCCGGCCCGGATCGGACGCGACGGGGCGCTGCGGCTCCGCTTCGAGCGCCGCGGGCCAGCGACCGTCGTCGCCGGCTGCCGGTACACGCTGCCGCTTCAGGTTCTGGCGCCCGTCGCGCTCGACGACCCCGCCGCGGTCGTCTCGATCCTGAACCCGACGGGCGGCCTCGTCGGCGGCGATCGGCTCTCGATCGACATCGAGGTGAGGGCCGGCGCCCACGCGCTCCTGACCACGCCGTCGGCCACGCGCGTGTACCGAACCGACGCCGAGGACGCCGTCCAGTCGGTCAAGATCTCCATCGGGCCGCAGGCCGCCGTCGAGTGGGTGCCCGATCACACCATTCCGTTCGCGGGCTCGGCCCTCCGTCAGACACTCGACGTCGACATGGACGCGACCGCCCGGCTGATCCTCGTCGACGCCTTCTCGGCCGGCCGTATCGGCCGCGGCGAGGCGTGGCAGTTCGCCGTCCTGGATAGCGCCGTGTCGGTGCGGGATCAGCACGGCTGGCTCTTGTGCGACCGGCTCCTGCTGCGGGGGCCGATGACGGGGAAGGCCCCGGCGTGGGACGGACTCGGCTACGCGGAGTCGCATCCGTACTTCGCCTCGATCGCGGTCGTGGGATCCTTCGATCGCGAGCGGTTCACGGCCGACGTCCGACAGCGATGCTCCGGGGTCGACGCCGCGTGGGTCGGCGTGGCCACGCTCGCCCGGGGCGGGCTGCTGGTCCGTTGCCTCGCTCCGAGCGCGCCGGCGCTCATCGACACCATCGAGACCTGC
>QHSM01000242.1 GCA_003221595.1 Candidatus Rokuibacteriota bacterium
CGGTCCGGCGCGACGGCCAGCCCGGCCTCGATCTGGAGCGGCTCGGCGATGAACCGGTCGAGCCCGAAGCCGTGGACCTCGAGGTACGAGCGGTTCGGAACCCCGGCCAGCAGGTGCACGGTCAGGTCGTGGGCGCCGTGCGAGGTGACGGGCAAGTGGAACGCCTCGGCCAGGTGGCACACCTTCATGAACGCGGTGACGCCGCCGCAGTTCGTCACATCGGGCTCTGGGAACGTGACGCCGCCGGCCGCGATCAGCTGGCGGAACTCGTACACGGTGTGCAGGTTCTCGCCGGCGGCAATGGGCACGCCGCCCTCGCGCACGATGCGGACGTGGCCCGGCACGTCGTCGGGGACCGTCGGCTCCTCCAGCCACACCGGCGCGCAGTCGGCCAGAGCCCGCGCGGCGCGGATCGCCTCGTCGACACTCCAGCGCATGTTGGCGTCGACCATCAGCGGGAACTCCGGACCGAGATGGGCGCGCATCGCCCGCACGCGGGCCACGTCGTCCTGGAGCGACGGGCGCCCGACCTTCATCTTGATCGCGCGAAAGCCGCGCGCCAGGTTCTCGTCCGTCTGGCGCAGCAGCGCGTCGAGCGGGAAGTCGAGATCGATGCCGCCGGCGTAGCACGGCACGCGCGGATCGAACCCGCCCAGCTGACGCCAGAGCGGCGCGCCGTGGCGGCGGGCGCGCAGATCCCACAGCGCGATGTCGACCGCCGAGATGGCGAGGGACTGGGCGCCGCCGCGGCCGCCGTAGTGGAGCGCCCACCACATGGCCTGCCACAGGCTCTCGATGCGGTCGGCGTCGCGTCCGACCAGGAGCGGCGCCAGATCGCGCGCGAGCAGCGCGTGCACGGCCGCGCCGCCGGCCCCGACGGTGTAGGTGTAGCCCGTGCCCTCGGCGCCCTCGTCGTCGCGCACCCGCGTGGTGACCAGCTCGAAGCTCCGGATCGTCCCGTGCGTGCTGTCGGACAGCGCCACCGGCAGCGGGATGCAGTAGTGGTCGGCCCGGACCTCCCGGATCAGCACCGGCGCCGGATCACTTGATGGCGTAGGGGTTGATCGGCGTGCCCACTCCCCGCGTGACGGGCAACGGCGAGGCGACGAGCAGAAACGCGTAGCGTCCGTCGGCGGCGCAGTCCGCGGCCAGCTCCTCGAGATAGAAGATCTCGCCGAGCGTCAGCCCCATGTTCGGGATGGCGCAGATGTGGAAGGGGCTCCGGAACGGGGGCAGCTGTGAGGGCCGAACCTCGACCGCGTAGTTGTCGGCGGCGACCGCCGCGATCTCCCGGGCGTGCATCCACGGTGCGGTGTGCACCGACACCCCCGGCGAATCGTCGAGGTCGTAGTTGCGCCAGTCCTTCCGGTCGAGGTAGCGGGACATGTGGCCCGTGCGGATCAGCAAGAGGTCGCCGCGCCGGATCTCCACCTTCTGCGCCGCGGCGGTGGCGTCCAGATCGTCGGGGGTGATCGCGTAGCCCGGTTCGAGGGCGCGTACGCCCTTCCAGCGCGCGACGTCGAGGAGGACGCCGCGGCCGGCGATGCGGCTCTTGGTCTTGTCGATGCTGTTCTTCGAGGTGCCGCCGCTGGTGACGAGGGCGGCGTCGTAGCCGTTGTACATCTTTCCCTCGTAAAAGACGTGGGCGAGGCTGTCCCACTGGGTCACGCACTGCAGCGGCATGACGATCCAGTCGTCGGAGCCGCCGTAGCCCTGCATCGCCACGACCTCCGCGGGCGTCTTCGGCACGTCGCCGCCGTCGCGGAACATCGTGTGGATCGGGTTGAAGCGCTGGCGCGTTCCGCTCTGCGGCCCCTCACGCTGGAGCGGGATCCCGAGCGCGAACACCTTGCCGGTGGTGGCGAGCCGGCAGGCTGCCGCGACCGCGTCCGGGGTGATGAAGTTCAGGGTCCCGATCTCGTCGTCCGCGCCCCAGCGGCCCCAGTTCCGCACCTGCATCGCGATCTTCCGTAGAGTCTCCTCGCTCATGGCCGGCAATCTTACGCCAACCGTCCTTTGTCGGGCTGATAATGTGTCTCCGTGACCGCTCGCACGGACCGGCTCCTCCTCGCCAACGCGATCATGGGCCAGTTCATCACGGGCGTGGCCACGCGGATCTTCATCGTCTCGCTGCCGACGCTCGCCAGCGCGCTGCACACCGACATCCTCGCCATCTCCTGGGCGCTCATCGTGTACCAGCTTGCCGGGATCAGCCTCTCGGTCGTCTTCGGCCGTCTCGGCGACATCCACGGGCGGAACTGGATCTACGGGATCGGCTTCGCCATCATGACCGTGAGCTCGCTCGCCTGCGGGCTCGCGCCCAACGCGTTCGTCCTCATCCTGTTCCGGCTTGTGCAAGGGCTGGGGGCGGCGATGATCTCCTCGGCGACGCGCGTGCTGGCCATGGAGGCCATGCCCCAGGGCTCGGAGGGGCGGGCCAACGGCTACATGACCATGGGGTTTCATTCCGGCCTGCTCCTCGGTCCTCCGCTCGGTGGGCTCGTCATCGACCTGGTGAGCTGGCGCTGGATCTTCTTTTTGCTCGTTCCGATGGGGCTGGCCGGAGTCGTTCTGACCCTCATGCGAGCGCAGCGGCGAACGACCACGGCAGGGCGGGCGCTGTCGATCGACTACCTGGGCGCGACGCTGCTCATCACCCTCACCGTGCTCCTCACGCTGCTGCTCGACCGGCGAAGCGCGCAGACCCTCGGTGCCGGGCGTGCCGGGATAATGGCGCTGGTCTTCGCTGCGACCCTCGTCGGCTTCCTCGCCCACGAGCGCCGGGCGGTCAGCCCGGTCGTGAACCTCGCGCTGTTCCGGATCCGCATGTTCACCTTCAGCATCCTGAGCCTCTTGCTCATCGCCACCACGATCAGCGTGCTCAGCTTCCTGATGCCCTTCTACATCCAGGACGTGCTCCACTTCTCGCCCTCGTTCATGGGGCTCATCTTCCTGGCCGCGCCCGTGTTCACGATCTGCCTGGCCACGGTGAGTGGCCAGCTCACCGACCGGATCGGACCGCGGGCGCCGGCCTCGATCGGTGTCCTGTCGACGATGGCCGCCTTCGCCATCGGGCTTTTCCTGCGTGTGGATTCGCACTGGCTCCTGCCGACGATCATGATGGCGCTCGTCGGCGTCGGCTCCGGGTTCTTCAACACCCCGAACCAGGCGGCGATCATCGGATCGGTGCCCCGCGAGTACCGCGGCTTCGCGACCGGGATGGTTCAGACCGTCTTCGGGATCTCGGCGCTGCTCGGTATTTCGCTGGGGGGTGTTCTGCTGACGCTGGCATTCCGCTACTTTTCGGGGCTCGCCGACGCCACGCCCAGCGCCGCTGACCCCCGGGCCTTCGTGTCGGCAATGAACGTCAGCTACCTCGCCTGCCTCGTGCTCATGCTGGTGGCGCTCGGGGCGTCCTTCATGCGCGGCGGCACCCGGATCGAGGCCGCGTCCTCGAGCTGAGCGCGTCGACGCCGAGCGCGCCGGCGCGGAGAATCCTATAATGCCCAGGCGGTGGATCACGGGATCGTTCCGGGGAGGTCGTCGATGAGAGATTACGACGTCGCGATCGTTGGCCTGGGAGTCGTGGGCGCCTCGGCCGTGTACGCGGCGGCCTGGGCCGGAGCGCGGGTGCTCGCGCTCGACGCAGGCGCGCCGGGAAGTGGAACGAGCGGCGCCTCGTTCGCCTGGCTGAACTCGGTCCGGAAGGAGCCCGAGGTCTACCATCGGCTCAACGCGGCCGGGATGACCGCCCACCGCGAGCTGTCGAAGGAGCTCGGCGGCGACGCCGGCCATCACGAGGGCGGGTCGCTCGAGTGGGCGGAGAGCGGTGCCGACGAGCGCGAGCTTCGTGAGCGCGTCCATCGCCTGGCGAGCCGGGGCTACCCCGCGGAGTTCATCACGCGTGACCGCGCCCGGGAACTCGAGCCCGGCCTCGCGATCCCGGACCACGTCAGCGAAGTGGCGTTCTATGGCGGGCGATCGTGACGGACCACGGCGAGCTGGCCGCGCAGTCGGTCCTCGTCTGTGTGGGTCCGTCGACGCAGGCGTTCCTGGAGCCCCTGGGCGCGGTCATTCCGGTCGATCGCGTCCCCGGGCTGCTGGCGGTCACCTCACCCACGTCGGCTCCGCTCCGCCGCGTCGTGCACGCGCCCGGCCTCCACCTGCGGCCCGATGCCACCGGCGGGCTTCTGCTCGGCGCCGAGGATGTCGACACCCTGGCCTCGAACTCCGGCTCGCCGGTCGCGCTCGGCGAGCTCCTGCTCGAGCGCGCCGCCCGCGTCTTTCCGGTGGCGCGCCAGCTGAAAGTTGCCGACCGCCGCATAGGAGTGCGGCCGATGCCGGGCGACCGCCATACCATCGCCGGCCGGATTCCGGGCTTCACCAACGCGTGGATGATCGCGACGCACAGCGGGATCACGCTGGGGCCCCTGCTCGGTCGTCTCGTGGCGGACGAGATCGTCCGCGCCGCGCCGAGCCCGGTCCTGGCGCCCTTTCGCCCCGATCGCTTCCTCACGTCCGCAGCGACCGCCTGACTCCGGTAGCCGCGGCTCGCCGCGAAAGACGCGCGAGACCCGGCGATCGAGGATCGCGAACTCCCGTCGAGTGCAGGCCAGGACCTCTCGCCTCGTGTGGCGCACGGGTCATTCGCCGCCCGGGCCCTCCTTGGCGAAAGGCGACTGGACCTGCCAGAAGGGCGCGTCCTCGGTCGTGACGACGTCCAGCACGACGGGCTCCTTGGCGTCGTTCACCCGACCGAGCTCGCCGACCAGGTCCTTGACGCTCTCGACGCGGATGCCCACGCAGCCCATCGCCTGCGCGATCCGCGCGTAGTCGTTGCGCCCGAGCTCGGAGGCGATGAAGCGGTTGCCGCGCCGCCGCTGGCCGTCCTTGACCCAGCCGAGGACGCTGTTGTTGAGGATGACGGTGACGACCGGAATCCGGTACTGAGCGGCGGTGAAGAGCGCGTTCATCGTCATCGCGAAGCCGCCGTCGCCGCACACGGCCACGCAGTCGCGCTCGGGGCTCGCGAGCTTGGCGGCCATGGCGGCCGGCAAGGCGTAGCCCATGCCGCCGATCGACGACGGCTGATAGACGATGCCCGGGCCCCGGCTCTGGAAGTAGTGCGTCATGTAGAGGCGATTGGCACCGGCATCCATGGTGACCAGGGCGCGCTCGCCGAGCCGGCGCCCCAGCTCGCTGATGACGCGCTCCGGCCGGAGCGGGACGTCCTCCAGGCGCTGCTCCGGCTCGGCGAAGAAGCGGTGCAGCGTCTTGAGCTCGGCCAGGTGCGCCGCACGCCGGCGGCCGGCTTCGCGACCAGCCGCGGTAAGGCGCGGCTTCAGCTCGGCGATCAGCGCGGCGAGCGCGTCGCGGGCATCGGCGACGATCGCGCCCTTCACCGGGTAGTGCCGGCCCACGTTGAGTGGCTCCACGTCGATCTGCAGGAAGGTCTGGCGGTCGGCGTCGAGCAGCTCGGGGTTCTCGAAGCAGGTGTCGGTCGGCGCCAGACGCGAGCCGACGACCAGCACCGCGTCGGCGTTCGAGACCACCTCGTTGGCCACCGCCTGGCCCCAGTTCCCGAAGACGCCGAGCGCCTGCGCGTGCACTTCCGCCATGGCGCTCTTGCCGGTTGCG
>QHSM01000244.1 GCA_003221595.1 Candidatus Rokuibacteriota bacterium
CCCGCCAGCGCCTGACCACGGTGGACGCTCCGCTCTACCGGGCGGTCGTCAGCAGCGAGGGCGGCAAGCTGCAGGAGCTGACGCTCAAGTATCGCGGCGAGAAGAGCATGGTCATCATCGGCGACCTGGGGCCGGCCGGGCTCCTGGTGTCGCCCGACGCGGGCGCGGCGGCGATGCCGGTGCCGATGACGGTGAGCGCCGAGAGCGTGGCCGTCACGCCGGGCCACGCCGAGAGCCTGGCGCTCGCGGGCGAGACCGGCGGCCTGCGGGTCCGTCAGTCGCTTCGCTTCGAGCCGGACAGCTACGCGATCGGCGTCAACGTCCGCGTCGAGAATCCCACTTCAGCGCCCCGCAAGGTGACGGTCGAGCTTCCGTGGGCCTCGCGCATCTCGTGGGCGGGAGCAACGGAGAAGTTTCCGGGGCAGCACCCGATCGAGGTCGTCTGGTCCGTCGGCGGCTCGGTCGATCGGTCCCCCCACTGGATGAGCCCCACGCTCGAGGGCCTCGTGGATCACGCGCCGAAGCTCGACCGCGAGGGCGACTGGATCGCCATCGGGAGCGTGTGGTACCTCGCGGCGCTCATGCCGAAGGCGGGAGGATTCCGGCTCGTCACGGCGGTCGAGAAGCCCGAGGAAGCGAAGGAGGGCCGGAAGGGAGCGCCCGGCCGCGTCGCGATCGGCGTGCGCGCGACGCCGGAGATCGCCCCGGGCAAGGCCTGGGAGGGCGAGGTCACGGTGTTCGCGGGGCCCAAGGAGTACCGGCTGCTCGAGAGCCTCAAGCTGGAAGAGACCCTCAACTTCGGGGGCTTCCCGATCCCCTGGTACTGGGGCGGGCTGCCGATGCGCTGGATCGGCGTCCCGATCCTGTGGCTGATGAACTGGACCTACAAGCACGTGGGCAACTATGGCGTCGCGATCATCCTGCTCACGGTGATCTCGAAGGTGCTGTTCTATCCGCTGACCGTCAAGAGCATGCGGTCGATGAAGGCGATGCAGGCGCTCCAGCCGCAGATAAACGCGTTGCGCAGCCGCTACCAGAAGGATGCGCAGGCGCTCCAGCGCGAGACGATGGCGCTCTACCGCAAGCACAAGGTGAATCCGATGGGCGGCTGCCTGCCGATGGTCGCGCAGGTGCCGATCTTCTACGCGCTCTATCTCGCCCTGTCGGTGTCGGTGGAGCTGCAGAACGCGGCGTTCCTGTGCTTCGGGCGGCTCTTCGGCGTCGATCTCTGGATCTGCGACCTGGCGGCGCACGATCCGACCTACGTGCTGCCGGTCCTCATGGGCGTCACGATGTTCGTCCAGCAGAAGCTGACACCAACTATGGGTGATCCTCGACAGGCGAAGATGATGCTGTTCATGCCGGTTGTTTTCACCTTTATGTTCTTGAACCTCCCGTCGGGTCTGGTCCTGTACTGGACCGTCTCCAACGTGCTCCAGATCGTACAGCAGAAGCTCATGGACCGACCGGCGCGCTCCCGCGCGACGCGCGAGGCCAAGGACGCCAGCCGGGCCTGAGCGCCCGCGCGCCGACGACACGATCGTCGCCGTCGCGACGGCGATCGGCGAGAGCGCGATCGGGATCATTCGCGTGAGTGGCGCCGACGCGGTCGCGATCGTCGCTCCCCTGCTCGGCGCCGCGCCCCCGCTCGCGGCGTTGCCGTCGCACGCGCTGCGGCGCGTCGCCATCGTCGATCCCAAGAGCGGCGAGCGCGTCGACACGGCGCTGTGCACGGTCATGCGGTCGCCGCGCTCCTATACCGGCGAGGACGTCGTCGAGCTCTCGTGTCACGGATCGCCGGCGCTCCTGCGGATGATCGTGCAGTGGCTCGTCGCCGGCGGCGCGCGCCTGGCGGCGCCCGGAGAGTTCACGCGCCGCGCGTTCCTCAATGGCCGCCTCGACCTTGCTCAGGCCGAGGCCGTGGCGCTGATGATCGGCGCGCGGACCGATCGCGCCGTCGCTCTGGCGGCGCGCGCGCTCGCGGGCGGGTTCTCCGACCAGGTCCGGGGCCTCCAGGCCAGACTCATCGACGTCATCGCGGGCCTCGAGGTCACGCTCGACTTTCCCGAGGAAGGCGTGGGCCACGACGTCGAGTCGGCCCGAGCGGCTGTAGGCGGGCTCCGTGCCGAGGCCGAGCGATGGCTCGAGGCGGCGCGCCACGGCCGGGTGGTTCATGGCGGTCTCACGGTCGCTCTCGTCGGTCCGCCGAACGCGGGCAAGTCGAGCCTCTTGAACGCGCTAGTGGGACAGGACCGGGCGATCGTCTCAGACATACCGGGGACGACTCGCGACGTCGTCGAGGGAACCATCGTGCTCGCGGGCGTGCCCGTTCGACTTCTCGACACGGCAGGCATCGAGACCCCGCGAGACGTTATCGAGGCGGAGGGCATCCGGCGGAGCCGCCGAGCCATTGAAGAGAGCGAGCTTCTCCTCGTGGTCCTGGACGGGAGCGTCGAGCCCGATCGGCGCGTCCTCGGCGAGACGGCTGCTCGCCCGCGTGTGCTCATCCGGGCGAAGAGCGATCTTCAGGCCCACCGGGCTGCCGCGGGCCTGCCCGGGGCTCAGCCGGTCTCGGCCGTCACCGGCGAAGGGATGGCGGCGCTCCGGGAGTGCCTCACGCGTGAGATCGAACTTCGCGCGGGAGCTTCTGGTGACGAGGGCGGGATCGTCGCATCAATCCGGCAGATCGAGCTGCTCGAGTCGCTCAGCGCGGAGCTGGCAGCGGCCGAGGCGGCGCTGGCGGACGCTCCGCTGGAGGCCGCCCTCGTCGATCTGAACGGGGCGCTTGCGTGGGCCGGGCGGATCCTCGGAGTCGACGTCGCTGACGCTGTGCTCGATCGGATCTTCTCAGCCTTCTGCCTGGGCAAGTGAAGCGACCGCGGGAGGCTCTGGCGCAGGGAGCCGCTTCGATCCTCGGAAGGGCCCTGACGGCCCACGAGCTGGACCTGTTCGCTCGATATCTCGGCCTGCTGGTGAGATGGCAGAGGAGCCACCGCCTCATCGGCTCCTCGAACGAGATGTGGATCGTGGAACATTTGTTCCTCGACAGCCTGCTCTTTCTGCGGCTCCTTCCCTCGACGGTGAGATCCCTGGTGGACATCGGGTCGGGCGCCGGCCTTCCCGGGATTCCAATCAAGATCGCCCGGAGCGATGTCGAGGTCGTTCTCGTCGAGTCTCGTCGCCGGCGAGCCTCGTTTCTCTCAGCGGTCGTGAGGGAGCTCGCTCTGGGTCGAACCCGGGTTGTGGCCGATCGTATCGAGAGCCTGCTACCCGAGCTGGAGGGCGGCGTTGACGCGGTGGTCATGCGGTGTGCGGGGGATGTCGACGAGTTGATGCCCCTGGCGGCAAGGCTCCTAGCACCTCAGGGCGTGGTCATCGCGTCGGGGCCTCCCCGGCCTCGACCGCTAACCCGGGGCGAATGGGTGTAGAGGACGCCCCGGCTTTCCGGAAAAGTTTGACCTTTAAGGGGCCGTTATGGAATAAGGGGCCGTTGTGGGAGGTGTTACACGTGGAACGGGGCTCAGATATCAACATGAGTAGAGTATAGATTGTTGCACGTGGAACACTCCGGTGCCTGGCCGGCCACATACTGATGGGCAAGGTCATCGCGGTCGTCAACCAGAAGGGCGGGGTCGGCAAGACCACGACGGCCGTGAACCTCGCCGCTGGCCTTGCCCTGGCGGAGCGCCCGACCCTGCTCATCGACCTCGATCCTCAAGGCAACGCGACCACCGGGCTTGGTGTCAGCAAGGCTGGCCTCTACCCCACGGTCTACCACGTGCTCCTGGGGGGCGAGTCGACCGAGAAGGCCATCCACCCCACGTCCCTGCGCGGCCTCAGGCTGCTCCCCGCGGACATCGATCTGGTCGGCGCAGAGATCGAACTGGTCGGCCTCGGCAAGCGCGAGCACCGGCTCCGTCTCGCGCTGGAGCCGGTCCTGGCGTCGTTTGACTACGTGATTGTCGATTGTCCGCCCTCACTCGGTCTTCTGACGATCAACGCGCTGGTTGCCGCCGATCGGGTCATCGTCCCGCTCCAGTGCGAGTTCTACGCTCTCGAGGGTCTCACTCACCTCCTCAAGACGGTGAAGCTGGTGCGAGAGCGGCTGAACCTCGGCCTCGACGTCGAGGGCATCGTACTCACCATGTTCGACGGCAGGACAAGTCTCGCGCTCCAGGTCCGCGAAGAGGTCAATCGATACTTTCCCGGGCAGGTCTTCGATACGGTCATTCCTCGGAACATTCGTCTGACGGAGGCGCCGAGCCACGGCAAGCCGGTGATGCTTCACGATCTCAGGTCTACCGGCTCCACTGCTTACCTCGAGCTGACACGGGAGGTGTTGAGCCATGAGCATTAGACGCGGACTCGGCCGTGGTCTCGGTGCGCTGCTGGCTTCGGAGCCCTCGGAAGCGGAATCGCTTCTCGAGCTACCGATCGACAGCATCGAGGTGAACCCGCATCAGCCCAGAAAGGTATTTGACTTTACGGCCCTAGACGAATTGGCCGCGTCGATCAAGTCGTCCGGCGTCATCCAGCCGATCATCGTCCGCCGGGCTGCCGGGTCGTATCAGCTCATTGCCGGCGAGCGGCGCTGGCGCGCCGCCAAGCAGGCGGGCCTCGATCGGATTCCGGCGATCGTTCGCGATGCGACCGACGCGCAAAGCATCGAGCTGGCCCTCGTTGAGAACCTGCTGCGCGAGGACCTCAACCCGATCGAGACCGCGCAGGCCTACCAGAAGCTCCTCGCCGAGTTCGGGTGGACTCAGGAGGAGCTGGCCCAGCGGATCGGCAAGGACCGCACGTCGATCGCCAACGCCCTGCGCCTCTTGCGCCTCCCGGAGGAGATCCAGGCCGACCTGCGCGGCGGGCGGCTCACGATGGGCCACGCGCGGGCGCTCCTCGCACTGACGACCGTCGTCGAGCAGCTCCGGCTGCGTGACGAGATTCTCGCGCACGACTGGTCGGTGCGAGCGACCGAGGACTCCATTCGCGCGACCGAGGCCGGCACCGTGACGCCGGGACTGTCGCTGAGAAAGGGTCGGCGCCGCTCGGCGGAGCTGGCGGCGCTCGAGGAGGCGCTCCAGCGCGGGCTGATGACGCGCGTGCGCATCATCGGCAACGAGCGCCGCGGTAAGATCGAGGTCACGTACGCGACGCCGGTCGAGCTCGAGCGGCTCGGGGAGATGTTCGCCGCGCGGCACTGAAGAGCAAGCGAGCGCACTGAAGGGCGCACGAAGGGGTCAATGAGGGAACGCATCGTCGTCGGAATGAGCGGGGGAGTCGATTCCTCCGTCGCCGCCGCGCTGCTGGTCGAGCAGGGCTTCGACGTCGTCGGCATCACCATGCGCGTCGCGCCGGCGCCGACCGGCGCTGAGCCGGCGAGCCGGTTCGGGAGCTGCTGCGGCACGGAGGCCACCGAGGACGCGCGCCGGGTCGCTCGGTCGCTCGGGATCCGGCACTACCTCCTGAACATGGAGGACGAATTCGAACAAAAGGTGATCGGGCGCTTCGTCGCCGCATACGGCGCGGGGCGCACGCCGGTGCCGTGCGTCGCGTGCAATAGCGAACTAAAGTTCGGATCGCTCCTCGGGCGCGCGCGCGCGTGGGACGCCCTCGCCGTCGCGACCGGGCACTACGCGCGCCTCGGGCGTGATCCGGTGACGGGCCGCCATCTGCTCCTCCGGGCGATGGACGCGCGCAAGGACCAGACCGATTTTCTCTGGCCGCTCAGCCAGGCGCAGCTTGCGGCGGCACGGTTTCCGGTCGGCGCCTTGACGAAGGACGAGGTGCGGGCGCACGCGCGCCGCCTCGGCCTGGTCACCGCCGACAAGCCCGAGAGCCAGGAGATCTGCTTCGTGCCGGACGACGACTACCGCGGATTCCTGCGTCGCCGCGCGCCCGAGATGTTTCGACCGGGCGCGATCGTCGACCGCCGGGGGAGCGTGGTGGGGACGCACGCCGGGGTCGCGGCCTACACCGTCGGCCAG
>QHSM01000243.1 GCA_003221595.1 Candidatus Rokuibacteriota bacterium
TGATCATCGGCCGACCGGCCACGCTGCGCGAGCCGTTCTCGGCGCTCGCCACCGAGCTGCGCGGCGCGCTCGCGTCCATTCCGGGCCCGCGGCCGTGACGGCCGGGACGCGGATCGCGCTCGGCGCGGTCGTGACCTATCAGCGGCTGGTTTCGCCGCTTCTGCCGAGCGCCTGCCGGTTCGCGCCGACCTGCTCGGAGTACGCCAGGCTCGCTCTCGAGCAGCACGGCTTTCTGCGCGGCATCGGGCTCGCGGCGTGGCGACTCCTTCGATGCCACCCATTCCACCCCGGTGGCTCCGATCCGCC
>QHSM01000245.1 GCA_003221595.1 Candidatus Rokuibacteriota bacterium
TTCCGCCACGTCTACGGGGCCAGCAACGCGATCGCCGATCCGGGGCGCGTGCTGCAGATGTGGAGCCGCGAGTTCGCCGCGATGCACAAGGAGAATGGCTGCTTCGTGCTCACCTGCCATCCGTTCATCAGCGGGCGCGCCTCGCGCGTGGCCGTGATCGAGGAGCTGGTGGGCTTCATGCGGCGGCACCGCGGGGTCTGGTTCGCGACCTGCGAGGAGGTCGCCCGCTGGCACGAGCGGCAGGGCCGGTCGGGAGCGCCCGCCGCCCGGCGCCCGCGTCGCGCCAAACGCTGACCCCGCTCCTTGACCGCCCGCGGAGAACGCGGCTAAGCTCGGTCCCGCTCCGAGCGACTTCGGCCGGATGGAGCGTTGCGCGCCGCAGGCCGTCGCGGGGCTGGGGTCCCGCCGGCCGAGGCGCGGCTAGAAAGGGACACGTACATGGCTCGATTCGTGACGGTGGCGAAAGCGAACAGCGTCCAGCCCGGGCAGGTGCTCAAGGTCGAGATCGACAACTTCCCGGTGGCGGTGGCGAATGTCGGCGGCACCTTCCACGCGTTCGACGACACGTGCACCCACGAGGATTGCTCCCTCGCCGACGGCGACCTCGAGCAGCACAAGATCATCTGCCCCTGTCACTTCGCCGAGTTCGACGTCCGCAACGGCGCCGTGCTCACCCCGCCGGCCACCGTGCCGCTCAAGGTCTATCCCGTTCGCGTCCAGGGTAGCGACCTGCAAGTGGAGTTCTGATGCCGGCGCCCTCGACGATCGCGATCGTCGGCGCCAGCCTCACCGGCGCCTCGGCGGCGGCGACCTTGCGCGAGGAGGGCTTCGACGGGCGCGTGGTGCTGCTGGGGGCCGAGCCCCAGCTTCCGTACGATCGGCCGCCGCTCTCGAAGGCGTACCTGCGCGGCGCCACGCCCTTCGAGAAGACGCTCCTGCGGCCGGCGGAGTTCTACCGCGAAAAGGAGATCGAGCTGCGGCTCTCCACCACCGTCACGCGCGTCGACGCCGAGAAGAAGTGGCTCGAGCTGGCCGGCGGCGAGCGTCTCGACTTCGACAGCGTGCTCGTGGCCACCGGCGGGCGGAACCGGCGCTTCCCGATTCCCGGCCTCGACCTTCCCGGCGTCTACGATCTGCGCACGGTGGCCGACGCCGATCGCATCCGCGAGGTGATCGCGCCCGGGCGCCGCGCGGTCGTCGTCGGCCTCGGCTTCATCGGCGCCGAGGTGGCCGGCTCGCTCCGCGAGTGCGGTGTCGAGGTGGTCGCGATCGAGCCGTTCAAGACGCCGCTCTTCCGCGCGCTCGGCGAGGAGATCGGCCGCGTGGTCGAGGGCCTCCACCGCGATCATGGAGTCGACATGATCCTCGGCGACGCGGTCGCGGCGTTCGAGGGGAGCGGGCGCGTCGAGCGTGTCGTGACGACGAGCGGCCGGCGGGTCGAGTGCGACTTTGCGGTGTTCGGGCTCGGCATCGAGCCCGCCGCCGAGGTGGTGGCCGGCTCCGGCGTGCGCGTCGACAACGGCATCGTCGTCGACGAGCTGTGCCGCACGAACGTGCCGGGCGTCTTCGCGGCGGGCGACGTGGCCAATCACTATCACCCCGTGTGCGCGCGCCCGATGCGCGTCGAGCACTGGCAGAACGGCGTGAAGCAGGGTGCCGCCGCCGCGCGCAGCATGCTCGGCCGGGGCCAGCCGTACGACGAGGTCCACTGGTTCTGGTCGGATCAGTACGACGCGAACATCCAGTACGCGGGATTCCACGCGCCCTGGGACCAGGTCGTGGTGCGCGGCAGCCTGGCCGAGCGGAAGTTCCTGGCGTTCTTTCTGACCGCGGGCCGCGTCGAGTCGGCGGTCGCGATCAATCAGGGGCGCGATCTCCGACGGGCGTTTTCGCTCATTCGCGCGCGCCTGCCGGTCGACCCGGCGCGTCTGGCGGACCCGCAGGTCGACCTCCGAACCCTTGTCCCGGCGGAGAAAACCGCATGATCAAGCGCTTCTCGACCCTCTACATCGGGCACATCGAGCTGGAGAACTGCGGACACAGCGGGACCCCCGCCGACGACCGGCGATACTCGAACGAGCGGGTGATCGAGGCGTTCGACACGACCCTCGAGCTGGCGCAGACGATGGACGAGCTCGGGTACGAGGCCTTGTGGCTGGCCGAGCATCACTTCCAGCACGAGGGCTACGAGTGCATCCCGAACATCCCGCTCCTGGCCGTGCACATCGCCAGTCACACGAAGCGGCTCAAGATCGGCTGCGGCTTCAACATCATCCCGACCTGGCACCCGATCCGGCTGGCCGAGGACTACGCGACCGCGGACATCCTGACCGGCGGCCGGCTGATCTTCGGCGTGGGCCGCGGCTACCACACGCGCGAGGTCGAGAGCTTCGGCAACCCCATGCTCGACGCCGAGGCCAACCGCGAGCTCTTCGAGGAGCAGCTCGAGATCATCCTGAAAGCGTTCAACCAGCCGTCCTTCTCGCACCAGGGGAAGTACTACACGATCCCGCCGGCGGTGCCGTACCGCGGCTACACGATGAAGGAGATCACGCTCGTCCCGCGGCCGCGCCATCTCCCGGTGGAGATCTGGCAGCCGATCGTGAGCGGCAGCGCCCGCGGCCTCGACTTCATGGTCAAGCACGGCATCAAAGGGGTCGTCTCCGCCACCGCCGAGCAGTTCGTCGAGCGCTGGTTCGCCGACTACCAGGCCGTTGCGCGCCGCCACGGACGCGAGCTCGCGCTGGGCGAGGATCTCATCCTCGGCTTCCGCATGAGCATCGACGACACCCAGGAGATCGCCATCCGCAAGGCGAAGCCCTTCTTCGAGGAGCACGCCAAGTTCATGGGGCCGCTCGGGATGCTGCGCTACAGCGAGGAGCACGTGAAGGCGGTGGCCGAGCGCAAGCCCCAGTCACCGACCGCCGCCACGATCGAGAACGGCGTGCAGAACCGCACCTGGCTCTGCGGCCCCGCCGAGGAGTTCATCGGTTACCTGAAGGAAATGGAGCGGCGCTACCCCGGACTCGAGCACGTCATGGTCTCGTGCCCCCTGGGCACGCCGCGGAAGATCATGAAGGAGAACCTCACGCGCTTCGCCCGCGAGGTGATGCCCGCGTTCAAGTAACTGCGGCGCCCCGGGCGCCCCGACCCTCATTGACTCGACCGCCGACGCGAGCTATGGTCCGCCCATTGGCCTGATCGGGTCGCCCTTCCGGGCGTGGGAGCAACGATGCACTTCCGCCCTGCCGCCGCCTGGTTCCCGCGGTCCTTCCTGGCGGCCGCCTGCCTGCTGGGCGTCGTGCTCGGCATCGGCCCCGCCGGGCACTCGTGGGCGCAGTCGAGACCCGCGCCGCCGTCGAAGCCCGAGGGCGAGATGCGCTGGGCTCTCTACGTGACGCTGTCGCCGGTGTGGTTCGATCCGGGCGAGTTCCAGGGCCTCACCGCGTTCTGGGTCCTCTACGCCATCCACGACGCGCTCGTGAAGCCCATGCCGGGCAACCTCATGACCCCGAGCCTCGCGGAGTCGTGGACGGTGAGCGCGGATCAGCGGGTCTACGAGTTCAAGCTGCGCGAGGGCCTGAAGTTCCACAACGGCGACGCCTTCACCGCCGAGGACGTGAAGTTCAGCTTCAACCGCGCCAAGGGATCGAAGATCCTGCACGACAAGGTGCGGGAGGTGGT
>QHSM01000246.1 GCA_003221595.1 Candidatus Rokuibacteriota bacterium
GCTCGCTCAGGTCGCGCTCGCGATGCCACACGTACCGCACGGGCTGGTGGAGGACCTCGGAGACCACGTAGTGGAAGTCGCAGTCGCTCCACGTGCCGGGGAACACGACGACACCAAATCTCATAGCGCACTCATCTTAACGTGCGACCTCGCGCGGGGCAAGGTCGGTCACGGTTTCGATCGTGAAATCCTCCAGAATCGGGTTGGCGAGAAGCTGCCCGCACATCTCGCGGACGCGGGCGCGCGCGTCCGGCGTCGTCTCATCGAGCTCGAGCTCGATGACCTTGCCGATCCGCAGTTCGGCGATTTCCGAGAACCCGAGGCCGGCCAGCGCGCGCTTCACCGCGGCGCCCTGCACGTCCATGATGCCGGGCTTGAGTCGCACGAGCACGCGGACTTTCATGTGCTCGCCGGCACGAGCCGGCGATAGACCTCCGCGTAGGCCTCCTCGACACCGCCCATGTCGCGACGGAACCGGTCCTTGTCCAGGCGCTCCTTGCTGCGGCTGTCCCACAGGCGGCACGTGTCGGGTGAGATCTCGTCGCCCAGGTACAGCTTGCGGCCCTGGCGCCCGAACTCGAGCTTGAAGTCGACCAGCAGGATCCCGCGCCGCGTCAGGTGCGGCTTCAGCACCGTGTTCACCCGGAGCGCCGTCTTCTTCATCCAGCTGAGCTCGGCCGGCGTCGCCAGCCGCATCATGCGGACGTGGTCATCGTTCAGCATCGGGTCGCCGAGGGGATCGGACTTGTAGTAGAGCTCGACGATCGGCTGCTTGATCGGCGTGCCCTCCTCCAGGCCGGTGCGCTTCGCGAGGCTGCCGGCCACGACGTTTCGCACGATCGTCTCGATCTTGATGATGTCGAGCCGGCGGCAGAGCATCTCGCGGTCCGACAGGGTCTCGAGATAATGCGTGGGCACCCCGGCGCGCTCGAGCACCTCGAACAGGACCGCCGACATCCGGTTGTTGATGACGCCCTTGCCGAGGATCGTGCCCTTCTTCAGGGCGTTGAAGGCGGTCGCGTCGTCCTTGAAGTACTGGATGATCCGGCCGGGCTGGTTCGTCTCGTAGACGATCTTCGCCTTGCCCTCGTAGAGCTTCTCGCGCGTCTCGACGGTCATCGACATGTCCCCCTCATCGCGTGAGCCCCAGTCGTTTGAAGACGGCGTCGACGTTCCTCACGTAGAACGCCGGGTCGAAGCAGCTCTTGAGCTCGTCGGCCGAAAGCTTCGCCGTCACGTCGCGATCGGCGGCCAGGAGCTCGAAGAACGGCCGGCGCTCCTTCCAGGCGCGCATGGCGTTGCGCTGCACGATCTCGTACGCGACCTGGCGCGCGAGCCCGGCGTCGGTCAGCTTCAGCAGGACGCGCTGCGAGTATACGAGCCCGTGGCTCAGGTCGAGGTTCTCGATCATCCGTCCCGGATCGACGTCGAGCCCCTCGACGACGAACGTCGTCAGGTGCAGGACGTAGTCGAGGGCGATCGTCGAGTCGGGGAGGATGACGCGCTCCACCGAGGAGTGGCTGATGTCCCGCTCGTGCCACAGGGCCACGTTCTCGACGGCCGCGAGCGCGTTGGTGCGGATCAGCCGCGCCAGTCCGCAGATGCGCTCGGCCAGCTCCGGGTTTCGCTTGTGCGGCATGGAGCTGGAGCCCTTCTGGCCCTCGCCGAACGGCTCCAGCGCCTCCTGGATCTCGGTACGCTGGAGCCCCCTCACCTCGAGCGCGATCTTCTCGAGCGAGGCCGCCGCCAGCGCCAGCATCGCGCAGAACTCGGCGTGGCGATCGCGCTGCACGATCTGCGTCGAGGCCGGCTCCACCTCGAGCGCGAGCTCGCGGCAGACGTCGGCTTCGAGCTCGGGCTCCACGTGGGCGAAGTTACCGACCGCGCCCGAGAGCTTGCCGACCGCGATCGCCGCGCGGGCCCGGCGGAGCCGGTCGACGTTGCGCCCGGCCTCGGCGTACCACACGGCGACCTTGAGACCGAAGCTGGTGGGCTCGGCGTGGACCCCGTGCGTTCGCCCGATCGTCAGTGTGTCCTTGTGGCGCAGCGCCAGAGTGCCGAGGGCCTGCTGCAGCCTCTCCTGGCCGGTGATCAGGAGATCGACGGCATCTCGCAGCTGGAGCGCAGTGGCCGTGTCCCACACGTCACTCGTGGTGAGGCCGATGTGAATAAACCGCGAGTCCTCGCCGAGCTGCTCCTCGAGGCTCGTGAGGAGCGCGATCATCTCGTGCTTGACGCGCTCCTGGATGGCGAGGATACGACCGATGTCGACCCGCGCCTTGCCGCGGATGCGCGCCATCGCGTCGGACGGAATCCGGCCGCGCCTGGCGTAGGCCTCGCAGACCGCCAGCTCCACCCGGAGCCAGGTCTGGTACTTGGACTCCTCGCTCCAGATGCGACCCATCTCGGGGCGGGTGTACCGGTCGATCACGCCCCAACCATAGAGCAAAACCGCTAACGATGGAAGCGCGAGATTGAGCCGGCCACAACATGTTGCGCCCGGTGCGATTTTTGCGGGGGCCGGCTATCCGGCGTCGACCAGGAACCGGCCGAGCGCTGCGAGAACGGCCGGTTCCACCAGCGTGGGCGCATGGCCCACGCCGGGCACCGAGACCAGCTGCCCCTTCGGGAGCGTCTCGGCCATCCGCCGGGCCTGTGGCTCGGAGAGCACGTCGCTGTCCTCTCCCCACACGACCAGGGTCGGACACGACAGGCGCTGGAGCACGGGCCAGAGGGGCGGCCGTGCCGGCGGCCCCTGCGCGACTCGCTGCTGGACGTACTGCGGGTCCATCTTCCAGACCCAACGGCCGTCGGCGCGCCGACGCAGCACGCCGAGGGCGAGCTCTTCCTGATCCTCGAGACTGCGGCCCGCGACGATCGGCGACATCTGTCGCCGATAAGCCATGGCATCCTCCAGCGTCGCGAACTCGTCCGGCCGGCTCCCTACCATCTGCGTGATTCGCTGGCTGCCCGTCTCCGCGTCCGGACCGATGTCGTTGATGATCAGCCGCGCCAGTCGCTCGGAATGCTCCGCGGCGTAGGTCATCGCGATGATGCCGCCCATCGAGGTACCGATCAGCGAGAAGCGCGCGAGTCCGAGCTGCTCCGCGATCGCGGCGAGATCAGCAGCCTGATCGCGATATTGATAGGCGCCGTCGGGCGACCAGGCGCTCTCGCCGTGACCGCGCACATCCGGGACGATCACGTGGAAGCGCTCGCGAAGGTGTCTCGCTGGGGCGTTGAATGCCTGGGCGCTCGAGGTGTAGCCGTGGACGCAGACGAGAGACGGCGCGCCGTGGTTACCCCAGTCGAGGTAGTGCAGTCGGAGCCCCCGGACCGACAGGAACTCGCTCTTGGGCTGCATCGGGCTCATGAGAGCGCCCTCCCGCCGGGAGCGTAGCACGAGCCTATCCCCGGCGGGAGGGCGTCGAACGCGTCACCTGACCCAATCGTACGGGCCGTAGAGCATCCGTCTCTCTGAGAGGCTCGGCCGCCGCGTCTGCCGGTAGCACCCATCCGAGATGTACCCCTGGGGCGTCGGGTTCCCGGCGTAACCCCAGAGACCGGTCTGGGTGTTGAGCCAGTAGTAGCCGTT
>QHSM01000247.1 GCA_003221595.1 Candidatus Rokuibacteriota bacterium
CGCCGGGCGCGTCAAGCGGTGGACCAGCTGGCGTCCCTGCTCGCGACACGCAACGCGACGGCCAGACCGGGCGTGTCGGAGCCGGCTCGCGCCCTTCTCAGGCCACCCTCGATCCACGGCGGCCTCACGGACCCCGCTACAACAAACCCCGCTACAACAAACAATGCCGGTTTCGACGCCGCCGCAATAGCAATCACCGACACGCCCGAGGCCGTCCTCGCCGCCTTCTGCGAGCGCCAGTGGTGCGACGGGCTGCCGATCGTCCCGCCGACCGAGGAGCGCGTGCGGGCGATGCTCGATGGCGCCCAGCCCGACCGATCGCTCGGCGTGATGCCCCCGCTCTGGCGCCGGGTGACGCTCGAGAAGGTCGCCGTCAACGCCGTGATGGCGGGCTGCGAGCCCGCGGCCTTTCCGCTCATCGTCGCCGCGGTCGAGGCGATGCTCGATCCCTCGTTCAACCTCTACGGCGTCCAGGCGACGACACATTCGGTCGCGCCGCTTCTGATCGTGCACGGCCCGATCGCGGACGAGCTCGGCGTGCACGCCGGCAGCGGCTGCTTCGGCCCGGGCTTTCGCGCCAACGCGACGATCGGCCGGGCGATCCGGCTCATCCTGCTGAACGTCGGCGGCGCCTGGCCGGGCCGGCACGACATGGCGACCCAGGGGAGCCCCGCGAAGTTCTCCTACTGCATCGCCGAGCGCCGAGACGCTCCCTGGGGCCCGCTGCACGAGGCCAACGTCGTGACGGTGTTCGGCGGCGAGCCGCCGCACAACGTGAACGATCACGTGTCGACGACCGCGGCCGGCATCCTCGCGACGGTGGCGGACACGTCCGTCTCGCTCGGGTCGAACGTCGGCTGGTACTTCTCCCAGAGTCAGCTCCTGATCGTCCTGGGCCCGGAGCACGCGCAGACGATCGCGAAGGACGGATTCGGCCGGGACGACGTCCAGCGATTCATCTTCGAGCACGCGCGGCTGCCGCTTCGCACGCTGAAGCTCGGCGGGATGTGGGGCATCCAGGACTGGCCGCGCTGGATGCACGCGGTCACCGACGACGACGCGCTGCTCCCGCAGGTGCCGTCGCCGGAGGACGTGATGGTGATCGTCGCCGGAGGTCCGGGCAAGCACTCGGCGGTCGTCCCGAACTGCACCTTTAGCCGAGCGGTGTCGCGCCCGGTCCGGCCGCTCTGAGGCGCGGGTCGGGCGCCGGCCACCGATCAGCGCCGACAGACGATCAGGAGGCCGAGCGCGGTGAGGAGCAGCAGGGCGCCGAGCCAGCCGCCCGCGCCCAGTCGTTCGCCGAACAGCGCCACGCCGAGAATCGTCGCGGTCAAGGGCTCGAGGAGCGTCGTGACTCCGGCCACCGAGGCCGGCACGTGGCGAAGCCCGATGGTGTACATCGCGTAGGCGCCCGCGGTCGCGACCCCGCCGAGATAGAGAAGCCACGGCCAGCCCAGCGCCAGCTGGGAGATCGGCGCGCGGATCCAGACCAGCGCCGGCGTCAGCAGAAGGGCGGCGACCGTGAACGTGAGCGCGGCCAGGGGCAGCGGCGCGGACCGCGCGAGGCTCGCCTTGGCCGTGAGCACGTAGAGCGCGTAGGCGAGGCCCGCGACGAGAGCGAGCAGCGTGCCGCCGACGAAGCGCGCCGGCGGATCGGATCGGTCGGCCGGCGCGATCACCAGGAGCGCGGTGCCGATCACGCCGAGGCCGAGCGCCACGCGGACCGGCGTCGTCAGGCGCTCGCCCAGGAGCCATGGGGCGAGCGCGGCGATGACGAGCGGCGCCGAGCAGAGCGCGACGACCGCCACGATCACGATTCCGGCGAGCGTCACGGCCGGGAAGTAGGCGGCCTGGTAGCCGGCCATGCACGCGCCCATCGCGACGCAGCGCCAGCGGTCGCCCGGCGCGACGGCGAGCGACTCGCCGGCGACCGACGCCGCGACCAGCAGCAGGATGGCGGCGATCCAGATCCGCGCGAGACCGACCAGAAGCGGGCTCGCGGCTGCGCGATCGGCGAGCACCACCATCACCGACCCGCTCGTGCCCCACAACATCGCGGCAAGCCCGATGAGGAGCAGGCCGCCGGCGGTCCAGGACGCTTGACGGGCTTGCCGCACCCCGCGATCATAGCCCGCGTGTAAGGAGGATCTGTCCATGAAGATCGGATTCATCGGGACCGGAGCCATGGGGCGGCCGATGCTCGCGAACCTCGTGAAGAAGGGCCACACCGTGAGCGCGTACGACGTGGCCGAGCCGGCGCTGGACGGCGCCGTCCGGGCCGGCGCCGCGCGCGCCGCCTCGACGGCGGCCGCCGCCCGCGACGCCGAGCTGGTGATCACCATGCTGCCCTCGTCGTCGCACGCCGAGTCGGCGTATCTCGGCGCCGGCGGGGTCCTCGAGAGCGTCGCCCGCGGTCGTCTGTGCGTCGACATGTCCACGATCGACCCGAGCGTCTCGCGCCGGATCGCGGACGCGGTGACGGCCCGCGGCGCGCGCTTTCTCGACGCGCCGGTCTCCGGCGGCGTTCCGCGCGCCGAGGACGGGACGCTGGCGATCATGGTGGGCGGCGACGCGCGCGATTTCGAGGAGGCGCGCCCGGTGCTGGCGGCGATGGGCGCCAACATCATCCACGTCGGCCCGGTGGGATCGGGCGAGGTCGCCAAGCTCTGCAACAACCTGATCGCCGGCGTCGCCGCCGTCGCGGTCAGCGAGGCGTTCCGGATCGCCGAGGGCTTCGGTGTCGATCCGAAAGTCCTGACCGACGTCATCTCCAAATCGTCGGGCAACACCTGGGTCATGGAGCACATGCATCCGGTGCCGGGCCTCGTCGGGAAGGCGCCGTCGAGCCGCGACTACGCGCCGGGCTTCACCACGGACCTGATGGCGAAGGATCTCGGGCTGGCCGTCAACGCCGCGCGCGAGCTGCGCGTGCCGGTCGTGGTGGCGCCGGCGGCGCAGCAGGCGCTCCGGCTCGCGTCGTCCCACGGTCTCGGCCGGAAGGATTTCTCGTCGGTGTATATGTTCCTGAGAGCATCAAGCCGCGAAGCGCCCGTTTGATATACTGCCGACCGCTGCGCAAGCGCGTGAACGGCTGAGGAGGCTCGCCGTGTCGACGTACGTGATGCTGAGCACGCTGTCCGAGTCGGGACGCAAGGTGCTGCGCGGTCGTCCCGGATGGATCCGGAAGGTCAACGCCGACGTGCAGCGCATGGGCGCGCGCGTCGTCGCGCAGTACGCGGTCCTGGGCCCCTACGATTTCGTCACCATCATCGAGGCGCCGGATAACGCCACCATCTCGCGCGTGTCCGTCGAGCTCGGCGCGCGCGGCGGCGTCGCCGGCATGACGATGGCGGCGATCCCGCTCGACGAGTTCATCAGCCGGCTGGAGCGCGGCACGCACCGGCGCGGCGAAAGGAAGAGGAAGTGAGCGTACTCAAGATTCACCCGGAGAAGTGCACGGGGTGCCTCCGTTGCGAGCTGGCGTGCTCCTACATGCAGACGGGCGAATACCAGCCCGCGAAGTCCGTGATCCGGGTCTCCCCGTTCGAGGGGCACACGTCGTACGCGCCCTACACCTGCACCCAGTGCGCGGAAGGGTGGTGCATGACCGCGTGTCCGGTGGGCGCGATCACCATCAGCGCCGTCGGCGCCAAGGACGTGCTCGACGACCGGTGCGTCGGCTGCAAGCTCTGCACGATCGCCTGTCCCTACGGGACGATGTTCTACGATCCGG
>QHSM01000248.1 GCA_003221595.1 Candidatus Rokuibacteriota bacterium
CGGACCCTGCGGGCCGCCGCCGCAAGCTAACAAGGCCATCGAAGCAATGACCGAAGCCACAAAGGCTTACCCGATGCACAGTTGGGCCAGCGCCGAGCCCACCTCGACCCTGGATACGCAGACCTGCGATATCCACCGGACACTGCAAGGGCTGCGATGAAGCCGCCCGCCCAGGCTAGTCCTCGCGGAAGCGGTTGACGATCGGGGGGCGCCAGTCGCGCCCGAAGGCGCGAGGCGTGATCTTGACGCCGATCGGCGCCTGGCGTCGCTTGTACTCGTTCGCATCGACCATCGCGACGACGCGACGCACGGTGTCGGCTGGGAAGCCGCGGGCGATGAGGTCGTTCACGCCCTGGTCCTGCTCGACGTAGCCCTCGAGAATCCGGTCGAGCTCGGGGTAGGGCGGCAAGGTGTCCTGGTCGGTCTGATTGGGGCGCAGCTCGGCCGACGGCGCGCGCGTGAAGACGGTCTCGGGGATGATCGCCCGGCCGGCGCGCGCATTCACGTGGCGCGCGACGTCGTACACGAGCATCTTGGGGACGTCCTTGATGACGGCGAAGCCGCCCGCCATGTCGCCGTACAGGGTCGTGTAGCCCACGCTGTACTCGCTCTTGTTGCCCGTCGTGAGCACGAGCCAGCCGAACTTGTTCGAGAGCGCCATCAGGAGATTGCCCCGGATGCGCGCCTGGATGTTCTCCTCGGTCACGTCTTCCTTGAGCCCCTTGAACGCCTTCGCCAGCGCCCGCTTGTAGGCGTTCAGGAGTGGCGAAATGGGGATCGTCAGGAACTCGATGCCCAGGTGCTTGGCCACCCGCTGGGCGTCGCGCCGCGTCCCGGCCGACGAGAACGCCGACGGCATGCCGACGCCGGCCACGTTTTCGCGGCCGAGCGCCTCGACGGCGACGGCGGCGACCAGCGACGAGTCGATCCCGCCCGAGAGCCCGATGACCACGCGCTTGAACCCGTTCTTCCGCACGTAGTCGCGCGTCCCGAGCACCAGGGCTCCGAACACTTCCTCGACGGGCGCCGGCGCCGCGACCTCGCGCGGGGGAAGAGCCGGCGCGTCGAGGGCCGGCAGCGTTGGCAGCGAGACGCGAGTCGCCTCGTCGCGAGCCCGGAGCTTCTCTTTGCGTCGCCGCGAGTCGTGCAGCCGAGCGCGGAAGACGGCCTCGAGGTCGAGGTCGGCGACGACGAGGTCTTCCTCGAACGCGAGCCCGCGCGCGACGCACTCGCCGCGTTCGTTCACGATGAGGCTCGCGCCGTCGAAGACCAGCTCGTCCTGACCGCCCACCATGTTGACGTAGGCGACGCACACCTGATCGTCCAGGGCGCGCGTCGAGATCATCTGCTCGCGGAAGCGGGCCTTGCCGGCGTGGTAGGGCGAGCCGTTGATGTTGACGACCAGCTCCGCGCCGGCCAGCGCCTGGACGGCGGTGGGCCCCGCCGGATACCAGATGTCCTCGCACACGTTCACCGCGAACGTCGTGTCGCCCGCCACGAACACGGGCGTCTCGGTGCCCGCCTGGAAGTAGCGGTTCTCGTCGAAGACCCCGTAGTTCGGCAGGTATTGCTTGTGGTAAACGCCGGCGCGACGGCCGTCGTGCAGCACGGCGGCGGCGTTGAAGATGTCGTCCCGCTTGTCGACGAACCCGACGATGACCGACAGCCCGCGCGAGGCCTGCGTCACCGCGTCGAGCGCGCGCAGGTTGGCCTCGATGAACGCCGGCTTGAACAGGAGGTCTTCCGGCGGATAGCCGGTAATCGCGAGCTCCGGGAACGCGACGAGGGAGCAGCCGAGGGCGCGGGCCCGCTCGATGCCGTGCACGATCAGGCGGACGTTATGCTCGAGGTCGCCGACCGTGGCGTTGATCTGGCCCAGGGCGACGCGGAACCGCCTCATGGCCCCCTATTGTACCTGGGCGCGGCGGCGGGCCGCCTGCTATCATCGGGACCGATGCCGGCGAAAACTCCGTGGCTGCCCTCGACGCTGCCGCCGGGCGCCAAGCCCGAGCGGTGCCCGGCGTGTAGCTGGCTCGCCCTGATCCCCTGGACGCTACGCCGCGACGACCGGACGAAGATCGTCATGCGGACGTGGGTCTGCACCGAGTGCCAGGTCACCGAGGAGCGACCCGAGCCCGAGTAGCGTCTGCGCCTCGCTGCCCCGTCCGGCGCGGTCGAGCGCGATCACGTAACAATCCACGTCGTCGAAGTGCGCGTACCGGCCCGTGTAGCGACGCATGCCCCTCGCGAACGGATCGATGCCGAGACGCTCCGCCGCCGCTTCGGTGAAGAGCACGTACGTCGCAGGCTCGACCTCGTTCTTGAGGAACCGGTGCGCGAGGATGATGTCCGGGCCGGCCACGCGCGACCGGCCGCGCACCACCTGCCGCATGAAGCTCCCGTGATGGACGATCAGCTTCAGGCTCAGCCCCAGCACCCCCCGGCAGGCCCGGCACGCGCAGCTCGTATCCGACGCGATCTCGCGCCGCCGCTCCCCGAACGCGGCAAAGGCGCGATCGAACGCCTCCAGGAGACGCCGGTCTCCGCCGGAGGCGGCGTCCGGGCCGAGGGCGAAGACCGCGTCGCCCTCCAGCTCCTGGATCTCGAGGGGCGGCGAGAGTGCCTGCATGACATCGCCCAGCAGCACGCCGGTTACCTCGGCGCCGTGCTCGAGCTCGGTTGCCGTCACGAACGCGGTGAATCCCGAAATGTCCGCCAGGACAAGGAATCCCGACTCGGTCCGGTCTTCGATGGGCATGGCATCTTCCCTCCGCCTGCTATGACACCGGAGCCCGGTCGACGTGAAACCGCCGGCCGGCGACGTGAACCGGCTACAGCTGATTGACGAAGTCGATGAGCTGGCGGAGCCGCCCGAAGGATCGGTGGTCGAACCGCAGCAGGAGCCGGGGCAGGTCGGGGAACTCGTTGAGCTCCTGCGGCACCGGGCCGGGCTGAAGCGTGGGGGGCGCCTTCAGGATGTCGGCAAATTTGTCGTAGAGCTCGGCGAGGTGCGCCGCCTCGAGCGGGCGCGTGAGCCGGAAGACCAGATCGTCGCCGACGATGCGCGACGAATGATAGACGCGATAGAAGCCCGTGATCTCGGCCACCGCCTCGTCGAGCGAGTCGACGATGCGGAAGAGCGACGTGTCCTCGTTGTCGATGAGGCCGCGCTCGACCAGCGTACCGGCGATCCACCGGTGCCAGATTCGCCAGTACGGCTTGGGCCCGGCCTCGATCAGCACAACGGGAATGAGCGACGTCTTGCCGGTCTGCATGAGCGTGAGGAGCTCGAACGTCTCGTCCATCGTCCCGTAGCCGCCGGGAAACAGCGCGACGGCGCTCGCCTCCTTCACCAGGAAGAGCTTGCGCGTGAAGAAGTACTTGAAGCTGATGAGCTTGGGATCGGAAGCGATCCAGGGATTCGCTTCCTGCTCGAACGGCAAGCGAATGTTCAGCCCGAAGCTCTTCTCGCCGCCCGCGCCCTCCTGCGCCGCGCCCATGATGCCCGCGCCCGCTCCGGTGACGACCATCCAGCCCTCGTCGGTCATCCGCTTGCCGAAGCGCCGCGCGTTCTCGGTTGCCTCTTCGCTCGACGTCGAGCGCGCCGAGCCGAAGACCGTGACCTTGCGGGTTCCGCTGTACGGCGCGTACACCTTGTACGCGTAGCGCAGCTCCTTGAGGGCCGTGGTGGTGATCTTCAGGTCACCCGTTC
>QHSM01000334.1 GCA_003221595.1 Candidatus Rokuibacteriota bacterium
CTGGGGCGACCACGATTGCCTCTACTTCCTCGATCCCGACGGTAACTTGCTGGAGCTCGTGGGTTACCGCCCAAAAGGTGAACGCACGTGACACATGCCGCCGAGCCAACCGGGTGGGTCGGGCGACCGATTCGGCGCCGGGAAGACCAGCCGCTCCTGACCGGACGGGGACGCTTCGTCGACGACCTGGCGGTCGGGGGCGTGCTGCACGTGATCCTGGCTCGGAGCCCGCACGCCCACGCGCGCGTCCGTTCGATCGACGCCGCCGCCGCGCGGCGAGCTCCCGGGGTGGTCGCCGTGCTCACCGCCGAGGACCTCGGTTCGATCGGGCCGGTTCCGCTCATGCGCCTGGCGCCGGGCACGCTCGTCCCCGAGTATCCGCTGCTCGCCGCCGGCGTCGTCCGCGCCCAGGGAGTTCCGGTGGCGGCGGTCGTCGCCGATTCGACCTACGCGGCGACGGACGGGGTCGATCGGCTCGTGGTCGACTACGAGCCCCTCGCGGGCGTCGCCGATCCGGATGGTGCCCTCGCGGCGGGCGCGCCGCAGGTGGTGCCGGTGAGCCGCGACAACCGCGCGCTCGCCGTCGCGTGGCGCCACGGCGATACAGAGCGCGCCTTCCGTGACGCCGCGCACCGCGTGACGCTCACCGTGCAGCAGCAGCGTCTCTGCGGCGTACCGATGGAGCCGCGCGGCGCCCTCGCGCGCTGGGACGCCGTCACCGGCGAGCTCACGGTGTGGACGTCGACGCAGGCGCCGTTCCGGATCCGCTCGTCGCTGGCGCGCATGCTCGGCCTCGACGAGGCGCGCGTTCGCGTGATCGCGCCCGACGTCGGCGGCGGCTTCGGCGTGAAGGGCGGGCCGTATCGCGAGGAGGTGCTCGTCGCGTGGCTCGCGCGCCGGCTCGAGCGGCCGGTGAAGTGGATCTCGACCCGCGCGGAGGATCTGCTCACGACCAACCACGGCCGCGGCGGCAAGTCGACCGGCGAGCTCGCGCTCGACGCCGAGGGGCGGATTGTCGGACTGCGCGCCCGGATCCGCCAGCCGCTGGGCTCGAGCCTCGCGGTGACGGTCGGCGGGACGCCGCAGAACCACGGCCGCTGCCTGCCCGGATCGTACGTGGTGGAGCACGTGGACATCGAATCGGTGGGCGTGTTCACCACGACCCCGCCGGTGGGCGCGTACCGGGGCGCCGGGCGACCCGAGGCCGCATTCCTCATCGAGCGCCTCATGGACGAGGCGGCGCGAACCCTCAAGGTCGATCCGATCGAGCTGCGGCGGCGCAATCTGATTCCCAAGGAGCGCTTCCCGTTCAAGACCGCGACCGGGCAGGTCTACGACTCCGGAGACTACGCCGAGGTGCTCGAGCGCACGCTCGCCATGGCCGACTACGCGGGGCTACGACGCGCCCAGGCGGAGCGGCGCGCCCGGGGCGAGATCGTCGGGATCGGCGTCGCCAAGTATGTCGAGCCCTCCGCGCTCGGCTGGGAAAGCGGGCAGGTTCGCGTCGAGTCGACCGGCGCCGTGCTCGCCGTCACGGGATCGAGCGCCCACGGCCAGGGGCACGAGACGACGTTCGCCCAGATCGTCGCCGACGCGCTCGGTGTGACGCCCGAGGCGGTGACCGTTCGCCACGGCGACACGCACGGCGCCCCGCAGGGTATCGGGACGTTCGGGAGCCGGAGCACCGCGCTCGGCGGATCGGCGCTGGCACTCGCGGCGCGCGACGTGCGCGACAAGGCGCGCGGGCTGGCGGCAAGCCTCCTCGAAGCCGCGGCCCAGGACGTCGTGCCCGTCGAGGGCGGGTTCGGCGTCGTCGGCGCGCCCGGACGGCAGGTCGGCTGGGCCCGCGTGGCCGAGTTCGCCTACCGCGGCCAGGGGCTTCCGGCGGGCGTCGAGCCGGGGCTCGAGGCCACGCGGTTCTTCAGCCCCGAGGGCGAAGTGTGGAGCGCGGGCGCCTTCGTCGTGTCGATCCGGATCGACCGCGACACGGGCGTGGTGACGCCGGAGCGCATCGCGTGGCTCGACGACGCCGGGACGATCGTGAACCCGCTGCTCGCCGACGGTCAGCTCGAGGGCTCGCTCGCCCAGGGCTGGGGCCAGGTGATGATGGAGGACGCCGCGCTTGATCGCGACGGTCATCTGCTGAGCGGTACGCTCATGGACTACGCGATCCCCCGCGCGGACGACGTTCCACACGCCGAGATCGGTCACGCGCACACGCCCTCGCCGAACAATCCGCTCGGCGTCAAGGGAATCGGCGAGGCCGGGACGATCGGCATCCCGCCGGCGATGGTCAACGCGGTCGTCGACGCGCTCTCGCCGTTCGGCGTGACGCACCTCGACATGCCGCTCACCCCCAAAAAGATCTGGCGCGCCCTCTCCGCTCCGCGCTAGCCCGGGCGGTCATGACGACGGATCGGGTGGCGGGCGCGGCGCTCGTGGTGCTCGCGCTGGTCGTCTTCTGGGAGAGTCGGGGGTTGCCGGTGGTCCTGCCGCACATCAAGGCCGGGAAGCTGCGCGCCCTCGCCGGCTGGGGAGACAAGCGAGTCGCCGCGCTTCCCGAGGTGCCGACCTTCAAGGAGCTGGGCTTTACCGACGCCGAGTTCTACATCTGGGCCGGCGTCTTCGCCCCGCGGGGCACACCCGAGCCCGTGCTGGCGAAGCTCCGCGAGACCTTGCGCGGCCGTCGCCGACAGCGACTTCAAGAGCGCGATGGACAAGCTCGAGACCCCGATCGTGTTCAAGCAAGGCGCCGAGTTCGCCGCGTTCTTCCAGGCCGACGCGGGCCGGCTCGCCGAGGGCGTCCGCAAGGTCGGGCGGATCGAGGCGAAGTGACGTCGTGATAAGATTCAAGCTGTCATGGCGATTCTGAAGGTCGCGCGTCTCGGTCATCCCGGGAGGAGGGCTGGGAGGGCTGCCTCTCGGTCCCCGACATGCGCGGCATGGTGCCCCGCTACACGGCCGTGCGCCTTCAGTGTCTGGACCGCGAGGGGCAGCCGGTGGACCTCGTCGCGAAGGACTTCTTCGCGCGGGTCTGCCAGCACGAGACCGACCATCTGAACGGGATCGTCTACCTCGACCGCATGCGCAATCTCGCCACGCTCGCCCACATCGCCGAGTGGAACAAGCACTGGCTCGGCAACCGTGAACAGGCCGACTGACGCTCGCGAGCGCGTGGACGCCCCCGTCCTCGCCGTCGTCAGTGACCTCTTCTTCGTCGCGCGCATCCGGGAGACCGGACGGCTCGCCGGCGTGCCCATCGAGTTCGCCCGCACGCCCGAGCAGATCGCGGCGTCGCTCGGCCACGCCCCGAGGCTCGTCCTGATCGATCTGACCGCCGGCTACGACTACGATCGAGTGTTCGCGGCCCTCGAGGGCGCGGGTCCCGCGGTGCTCGGATTCACCACGCACGCGCTCGCGCGGCAGACGCAGCCCTGGCACCCGCGGTGCGCCCGCGTCGTGACCAAGGAGACACTCACCCAGGCGCTGCCGCGCCTCCTGAGGGAAGGAGTGAAGGCATGACGACCGAGGAGTTCGTCGCCCAGCTCGATGGGGAGAACCAGCGGCGGCTGAGCCGGCTGGCGCCCGACGACACGCTGAAGCCGGAGATCGAGGGCGACCTGAACGTGCTCAATCTCCTGAAGGTCGCGCTCAAGAACGAGATCGAGGCCACCGAGATCGCGGCGCGCTGGCTCGTCACCACCGACGAGGTGGACGTCAAGCTCGCGCTGGCGCGCCAGGTCGGGGACGAGGCCAAGCACTACCGGATGATCGCCGAGCGGCTCCGCGGCCTCGGGTTCGACGCGAAGACGTTCGATCCGCTGGCGAAGGGCTACGGGCCGCTCTTCCAGTACCTGGACAGCCTCACGACGACGGTCGAGCGCGTCGCCGCCGGGCAGTTCACCCGCGAGGCGATCGCCGTCGTCAAGAACCGGCAGTTCATCGAGTTCTGCGAGCACGCGGGCGATCGCGAGACCGCCGCGATGTACCGCGACGTGATCGAGCCGGACGAGCGCTACCACCACGAGCTGGGCCGGACGCTCCTGCTCCGGCTCGCCACCACGCCGGCCGCGCAGGCGGCGGCGTCGAGCGCCGCCCGCACGACCCTCGAGCTGGCCGACGAGCTCCAGCGGAAGGCGCTCGCGACCGCGGGGATTCACCACGCTCCGGGCTGCTGAGCTGGACGGGCCGTCGGCGGGGCGGATGAGCGGATGAATCCCGATCGGGCGCTCGACGAGTTCACGCAGCTCGTGAAGAGCCCCGAGATCGATCTCGGCGTCGCCGCGCTCGCGATCGCTCGAATCGAGCACCCCGATCTTGCGCCCGGCCCCGCGGTGGCCGAGCTCGACGAGCTCGCCGCGCGCTCGTCGGTGTCGACGACGGGCGGCGGCCGGCGCGCGCTCGATCGGCTCTGCGCCTTCCTCTTCGAGGGCGAGAAGTTCCGCGGCAACGCCGACGACTACTACGATCCCCGCAACAGCTGTCTCAACGACGTCCTCGATCGCCGCCTCGGCATCCCGATCACCCTGGCGGTCGTGGTCATGGAGGTCGGCCGCCGGGTCGGTCTGGACATTCTGGGGATCGGCCTACCCGGCCACTTCTGCGTCGGCGCGAAGCTCGGCTCCGAGCTGGTGCTTCTCGACCCGTTCGCGCGCGGCCGCACGCTGGACCGCGCGGAAGCCGAGGCGATCGCGTCGCGCGCCGTCGGGCGCTCGGTCAAGCTCACCGACGCCCACTTCGCCGCGACCTCGAGGACGCAGATCGTCGTGCGGATGCTCCGGAACCTCGAGGGCATCTACGCGCGGCGCGAGGACTGGACCAAGACGCTCGCGGTCATCGATCGGCTCCTCGTGGTCGACGCCGACGCGCCGACGCATCGGCGCGATCGCGGAACGGTCCTGGTCAAGCTCGGCGAGCTCCACCGCGGCGCGTCCGAGTGGGAGCGCTATCTCACGCGCTACCCGCAGGCCCGTGACGCCGCGGCGTTCCGCGAGGAGCTACGGCGAGTCCGTCAGACACTGGCGGAGAAGAACTGAACGATCGCCTGACGCGAAGCGCCCGCCGCTTCGCTCTGGTCGCCTTGCTCGCCGCCGCGTGCGCCTCCCCGGGCGTGACCGCCGGCCAGACGTCCGTCAAGCCCGAGCTGGAGCTCTGGGCCCAGGCCGAGAAAGAGGCGGCGCAGGTCGACGCGAGGGCGAGGCTCTACGACGATCCGCGTCTCGACGCGTATCTCGCCAGGATTGTCGAGAAGCTCTCGCCGGACGGCGCTCCCCGGGTTGAAGGCCGCGCGTTCAGGGTGACGGTCGTTCGCGACCCGGCGCTGAGCGCGTTCTCTCTGCCCAGCGGCCGGATCTTCGTCCACACCGGGCTCCTGGCCTGCCTCGAGAGCGAGGCCCAGCTGGCGATGATCCTCGCCCACGAGATGACGCATGTGACCAATCGCCACGCGTGGGCCCTTGCGCGCACCGCGGGCGGTCGACCGTCCGCCTCGACCATCGTGGCGTCGGCCGCCTCGATCGGCCTCGAGCGGGCGACCGACGCGAGCGTCGGAACGAGCGACGGCGTCGGCACCGCCGCCATGAGCGCGACCGCGAGCACGATCCTCGGCCGCGGGCTACCGCTCGCCGCCGAGGCCGCCATATACGGTCACGGGCCCGATCTCGAGCGTGACGCCGACGCGGGAGGGATGGCGCGGCTGGTGAGCGCCGGCTACAACCCGAAAGAGGCGTCGAGGGCGTTCGACGTGCTGCGACGAGATCTCGCAAGCCGCGGGAGCTTCGAGATCTTCTTCTTCGGCAACCGGGAGAGACTCGCCGAGCGGGCTGCCACGACGGCGGAGCTGGTCCGGACGCACTATGCGGCCGCCGCGGCCTCTCCGGACACCGTGCGGACCACGGCCGAGTTCGGGCTTCTGATGCCGGCGGTCATCCGTGAGAATGCGCGCCTCGACGTCCAGGCCGGCCGGTTTACCCTCGCCGCGGAGCAGCTCGACCGGGTGCTCGCGGTCACGCCTCGCGATCCAGTGGCCCATCTCTACTACGGCGACCTCTATCGGCTTGGGTCGCAGCGGGCGCAAAGCATCGGGGAGGAGACCGACGGGACGCGACAGGCGATCGAGCGATACGAGAGCGCGGTGCAGCTCGACCCGGCTTTCGCCGATCCGTTTCGCCAGCTTGGATTCCTCTACTACCAGCAGCAGGAGACCGCGCGGGCGCGGGCGGCCTTCCAGCAGTATCTGGCGCTCAAGCCCGACGCGCCCGACGCGGAGCGCGTCGCGGGGTATCTCGCCGACCTCGACGACTAGGCCTCACGAGTCGGCGAGGCGGGCCTTCAATATCTTCCCGGTCGGGCTCTTCGGGAGCGCGTCGAGCACCGTGAGCCGCCGCGGGTACTTGAACGCGGCCAGTCGTTGCTGGCAATGGGCGATCAGCTCGTCCGGCGCGGCCGCCGTGCCCGGACGCAGCGTCACGAAGGCCACCACGTCTTCCCCCAGCTCGGGATGGCGCGTGCCGACGACGGCCGCCTCGGCCACGGCCGGGTGGGTGAGGAGCACCGCCTCCACCTCCGCCGGAAACACCGAATAGCCGCCGCGGAGGATACGCTCGCGCTTGCGCCCGACGATGGTGACGAGCCCGTCGGCGCTCACCGTGGCGAGATCTCCGGTGTGGAACCAGCCGTCCACCAGGACCTCGCGAGTCTCGACGGGGGCGTTCACGTAGCTCTCCATGGCCGACGGGCTCTTGATCCACAGCTCGCCGGTCTGGCCGCCGGGGAGCGGGCTTCCCGCGTCGTCGACGATCCGCAGCTCGACGCCCGGCACCGCGCGGCCGATCGCGTCGGGCGCCTCGGTGGCGTCGTTCGCGGCATAGGAGATCGGCCGGAAGAGCTCCGTCATCCCGTAGCCCCGGACGATGCGGATCCCCGTGCGCTCGCGCCATTCCCGGGCGAGATCCCAGGGGCAGGGCGCGGCGCCCGAGACCGCGATCCGCACGGACGAGAGATCGGCGGCGGCGAGCGCGCCGCTGTCCAGCAATCGCCGGAACATGGTGGCGACTCCGGGAAAGACCGTCACGCGACGCCCGCCGATGGCCGCGACGACGGCGTCGGGCGCGAAGCGCTCGACCAGCGCGACGGTGGAGCCGGTGAGCAGCGGCGCGAGCAGCGCGCCGTTCAGGCCTAACGAGTGCGCCAGCGGGAGGGTCGCCAGCACGACGTCCTCGGACGTCAGCGACATCACCGGGCCCGCCCACGATTCGTTGGCGAGCGTGAGCGCCGAATGCGAGAGCACCGCGCCCTTGGGACGGCCCGTGCTCCCGGACGTGTAGAGGATCAGCGCCGGGTCACCGACGCCTGGCCCACTCCGCTTCGCTCGTCCCGCCGCGAGCCCTTCCACGTCTTCGCGGCGGACGAGGAGCGCGGGAGAGAGATCGGCGAGGATGTCAGCCTGCTCGGCCGGCGTCAGGAGCGCGTCGAGCGGGGCCGCCGTGGCGCCGAGCTTCCAGACGGCGAGAAGGGCGACGGCGAACGTCCAGTGGTTGCCGATCGCGAGGGCGATCCGGTCACCCCGCTTCGCGCCCGCGGTCGCGAGAGCCTCGAAGAACGCGCCGGCCTTCCGCTCCAGCTCGGCAAACGTGAGCGCGCCGCCGTCCCAGACGAGGGCGCGCTTGTCGGGGACCCGGCGCGCGGCGGCCTCGAGGCGGCGGACGAAGTTCTCCGCCACGGAGCCGTTCAGGCGAAGAAGTCTTTGAGGTTGATCCGCTGCCAGACGTCGGCCGGCACGCGGTGGCGCGGCGTGTAGGCGGCGAGGGAAGGCTTGGCCGTCGCGTCCACGCCCCACTTCGCCGTGTAGCCGTCGTCGCGCGCCGAGGGATCGAGGTCGGAGCCGCGCGCGTTCGTGATGATCGTGATGTCGCGGTCGGGCTGGCAGCGCGTCGCGATGGCCCAGTTGACTTGCCGGTCGTCGAAGACGTCCACGTCCTCGTCCACGACGACGACGCGCTTCATGTAGAGGTCGGCGCCGAAGGCCGCCAGGATCGCGTTCTTCGCCTGGCCCGGAATGCGCTGCTCGATCGAGACGAAGCAGGTGAACGGGCCCGGCACGCGCACCGCCTTGACGGAGGGCACCATGGCCCGGACCGCGCGATAGAGGTTCGCCTCCATCGGGATCGTCGAGAGCAGCATGTGGTCGAGGTGGGCGACGGTGATGTCCTGGAAGATCGCGTCGCGGCGGTGCGTGATCGCGTTGACCCGCACGATCTCGCGCTGGCGCTCGCCGAGGCTGTAGCCGGTGAACTCGCCGAAGGGCCCTTCGGGCGTGCGCTGCCCCGGCAGGATCTCGCACTCGAGGACCATCTCGGCGTGGGCGGGTACCAGCACGTCGGAGGTCCGGCACTTCACCAGCTCGAGCGGCTCGCCGAGCAGCCCGCCCATGATCGCGCGCTCGTCCTCGTCGATGGAGCCGATGGCGAGCGCGCCGAGCGCGATGGCCGGGTGGACACCGATCACCAGCGCCAGGCGCAGCGGCTCGTTGCGCGCCTCGGCGAGGCGCTGGAATTCCCAGAGGTGCTTGCCGGTCGTCAGGTGGATCGACGTCGTGTTGCGCGCCTTGATCTGGAGGCGGTTGTACGCGCAGTTCCAGATGTCCTTCGTCGGGTCCCTGGCGAACGAGATCGCCGCCGTGACGTACGCCCCCGCGTCACCCTCGTGGTGAACGATCTGGGGCAGGGCATAGAGATCGACGCGGTCCCCCTCGAGGACCACCTCCTGCACCGGCCCGCCGGCGACCACTTTCGGCGGGATCGGCTTGTCCATCGCGCGCAGATACGTCGCCTGCGTCGCCTCGGGCGCGGCGTTCATGGCGGCGGCGAGCCGCGGCCGGCTGGCGTGGAGGTTGGTGAGAACCGGAAAGCGGCTGCCCTTGACGTTCTCGAAGAGCAGCACCGGACGGCGCTTGGCCTCGCGCTCGAGCTTGACGACCAGCGCGGTGATCTCGTAGCGCGGATCGACCGGCTTCGACACGATCTCGAAGTCGCCGGGCTTGCGTCGCTTGACGAGGTCGAGATAGCTCCGGAGGTCCTGCGCCATGGCGCCTAGAATACTGAATCAGGCGTTCTCGGGCACCTTCTTTCTCCCGTTCTGGGTGCTGTACCACCACCCGAGCGCCACGATGATCACCGCCGGCAGAATCGGCAGGAGCCCGATTCCCGGCGCCGTGTGATCGATCCAGCGCGCGAGGTGCCGCTCCTTCAGGATCATCTCGCCGGCGACGTAGCCGAGGATTCCGCCGCCGAGCCAGATGATCCACACGAACCGGTTCATCAGCATGGCCAGGAGGCCGCTGCCCCACACGACGATCGGCAGCGAGAGCGCGATGCCGAAGACCACGAGCGTCATGTCGCCGTGGGCCGCGGCCGCGACGGCGAGCACGTTGTCGAGGCTCATGACCGCGTCGGCCACGATGATGATCCAGATCGCTTCCCGGAGCGAGCCGCCCTGGCGGACGTGGCCCTCGGCGCCGGTCTCTTGGCGCACGAGCTTGAACGCGATCCAGAGGAGCAACAGGCCGCCGACGAGCTGGAGGAACGGCACGCGCAGCAGGATCGTCGCGATGGCGATGAACAGGAGCCGCAGCCCGACCGCGCCGGCGGTGCCCCAGATGCGTCCCCAGAACTGCTGGCGCTTGGGCAGTGTGCGCACCGCCAGCGCGATGACGAGGGCGTTGTCGCCCGCGAGCGTCAGGTCGATCACGATGATGCCGATGACCCGCGCCCAGAAGCCGGGATCCATCAGAAAGATCATACGTCACTCCACCAGGGCCTTGAGGAGCACGACCAGCGCGCGCCCCACGACGATCAAGGCGATGGCAATTGCCAGGCCTTCGTAGCGATTGATAGTCATCTCGCGTCTCCGTGTGTCGACGAGCAGAGTTGGCCGCCCGACGGCGGCGTGCTTCAGGAGACGAGCGGGACGACGGAGCTAGTGGTCGTCGGTGGACGACGGAGGGCTCGCGGCGGGCAGATGGGCCAGCCTCACCTGCGGGAGCCATTCGTCGGCGATGAACGCCCGGGCGATCAGGACGGACGGAGCCATCCGGTAGGTCGGCGCTTCGTTTTCAACACGCTGCCGCGGAAGCGCACGCCGGGCGGCGGCCTCACGAGCGTGCGAGTGCCGGCGGACGTGGATCGACTCTTCGACCTCGGAGTCTTCGGCCTCGAACTCGAAGGCGCCGGGCAGGGGCGTCGCCAGATCGAACGACACCCACGCGATCAGGAGAAGCAGGATCCGGCGCGCTCTCACCCGATCATTGTACCTGGTCGCCGCTTCACGGCTTCTTGCAGATCACGTTCAGGAGCGCCTGGCGCTTCTCGTCGCGCACCACCTTGAGGGCGCGGGCGAGCGCGTCGGGCAGCGCCGCCGGGTCCTCGACGCGCTCGGCGTGGCCGCCGGAGGCGCGGCACACCAGCTCGTAATCGGGCGCCGGGTCGAGATCGGAGATGGGCATCTGGCCCGTCTTCGCGGCGACGCCCTCGGGCGCGTGGCTGCGCACGGCGCGCTTGACCGCGTTCCACGCGCGGTTGTTGAAGATCACGAAGAGCACCGGCAGGTTGTAGGCGCGCGAGACGAAGTGCGCCGCGGTGGGCGCGCTGAAGATGTAGGCGCCGTCGCCGACGCAGCAGATGACCGTCTTGTCGGGCGCCGCGAGCTTGGCGCCGAGGGCGGCGCCCATGCCCCAGCCGAGGCCGCCGGCGGGGGAAGAGCCGAAGTAGGTCCGCGGCGTGCGGAAGCAGCCCTGGGTCGGGTCGAAGTCGTATTCGTCGACGAGGATCGTGTTCTCGTCCACCAGGTCGCCGACGCACTTCGAGACCCAGACCATCTCGAGCGGCTTCTCGCTCTGCGCCTTGCGCGCGCTCGCGGCCCACGCCTCGCGCAGGCGGCGATGCTCCGCGTGCCAGCGCTGCGTCCGCTCGGCCACGGCGCGAGCGTCGGCCTTCTGCCGCACGGCGTCGGCGAGCGCGGCGAGGTTCAGGGCCACCGTGCCCGACAGCGCGGTGTCCGCGGGGAATCCCCGGATCGGGTAGCGCGCGTAGAGCGGGTCGACGGCGATCTGGACGATCTTCGTCTCGGGACGCGGCGCCTTGATGGCCGGGAACCACAGGACGTCCGATTCCACGGCCACGATGCAGTCCGCGTCGTCGAAGTACGGCGCGGCGTCGAAGCCCGCGTGCAGCGGATGGTCCTGGGGGAAGTTCATGTAGGTGTGGAACTGGTCGATCACCGGCGCGCCCAGCGCCTCGGCGAGCTTCACCAGCGCCGGGACGGCGAGCGGGTCGCGCCCGGCCGCCTTGGTGAGGATGATCGGATTGCGCGCGGCGGCCAGAAGCCGCGCGGTCTCGGCGATCGTCTCCGGCGCGGCCGCGACGGCGCCCGGCTTCGGGGCGCGGCTCACCGGCGCGTACTCGAAGACGTCGTGCTTCTCGGCGAGGACCTCGCGCGGGAGCGTGAGGTAGACCGGCCCCTGCGGCTCGGCCTGGGCGACCGCCAGCGCGCGGTCCACGACGGTCTCGAGCTGCGTGAAGTTCCGGAGCTCGTAGTCCCACTTGACGTATTCGCGGATCATCCCGGCCTGATCGAAGGATTCCTGGGCCCAGTGGATCGGGCGGTTGCGGCTACCGTGCAGGCCCGATTCGGTGAGGGGATTGCGCCCGGCGCTGAACAGGATGGGCACGTTCGAGCGCGAGGCGTTGATGATGCCGGCGACCGCGTTGCCGGCGCCGACGATCACGTGGACCATCACGACCTGGGGCCGGCCGGTGACCAGCGCGTAGCCGTGGGCCATGCCCACCGCCGGCACCTCGTGCGGGATCGTCATGGGCCGGGGCACGGGCTGGCCCTGCGCGAGGCGCTTGGCGTACGCGTCGATGAGAGGCGCGAAGTCCGTCCCGGAGTTCGCGAAGAAGTACTCGACGCCGCGCGCCGCCAGGAGCTCCAGATAGGCGTCGGCGGTACTCTCGATGTTCGCTCGCTTGGTCATCGCGGTTTCTCCCTCTTTACGTGATTCCCGACCCGACTCACTTGAACCGCAGCCGGAGCATCCGGCGCGCGTTGCCCTCGTAGATCTTCGCCTTGTCCTCGTCGGTGGCCCGCATGCGCGTCATGGCCTCGATGGTCTCGCGGATGAACCCGGTGCCCTTCTCCGGATCGAACGGCATGTCGGTGCCGAAGAGCACGTGATCGGCGCCGAAGAAGGCCAGGCCGGACTCCATCGCGTGCCAGGCGCCGAACAGCGCCGTGTCGCCGTAGAACATCCGGAAATAGTCGATCGGACGGAGGCGCAGCCGCGCCAGCGCCCCCGCGTCCTCGGGGTCCTCGCTGCGGCTGCCGAGCTGGTCCAGACCGCCGCCCACGCGCCCGGCGCAGAACGGGATCATGGCGCCCAGGTGGTGCGTGATGATCTTCAGGCCGGGATGGCGGTCGAAGAGTCCCGAGAAGACCAGGCGCCCCATCGCGACCGATGTCTCGTACGGCCAGCCGAAGGCCCACCACATGTCGAATTTCGAGCGCTTCTCGCCGGCGTAGTCCGCGAACGTCGCGGGGCGCGTCGGATGCATCCAGATCGGCAGATCGCGCTGGGCCATGCGAGCGAAGATCGGCTGGTACTCCGCCATGTCCAGCGGGCGCCCGGCGACGTTGGTGTAGATCTGCACGCCGGTGGCGCCGAGGTCGTCGATGGCGCGATCGATCTCGCGCACCGCGGCGTCGGGATTGTTCATCGGGAGCGACGCGACGAAACCGGGGAAGCGATCCGGGTGCCGGGCGACGATCTCGGCCATGCCGTCGTTGGCGAGCCGCGCGAGCTCGGGGCTCACGTCCGGTCCCCCGGCGACCTCGATGGGCGGGTTGGCGAGGGTCAGCACCTGCACGTAGCCCTCGTAGCGGTCCATGATCCGCAGACGCTGCTCGACGTCGACCAGGACCGGGATCCCCGACATCCGCTTCTGGAGCGCCATCCCCGGCGGGGCGACCTGCAGCATCCGGTCGAAATACCGGCGGGGCATGATGTGGGGAAAGATGTCGATCTTCATCCGGAGACCTCCGCCGGATGAGGATAAGCTCACGCGGCCCCGAAAGGAAGAAGAAGGGTAGAGTATGTGGCCATGACATCGGGACGCGTCCAGGGCGGCTTCAACCAGTTCGGGTTCACCGTCGGCATCCTCATGCTCGACACGCAATTCCCGAGGATTCCCGGCGACATGGGCAACGCGTCGACGTTCCCGTTCCCGGTGCGCTACCAGCGCGTCGAGGGAGCCAGCCCGGACCTCGTCGTGCGCCGCGGCGCGGCGGGGCTCTTGCCCGCCTTCGCGGACGGCGCGCGGAGGCTCGAGCACGAGGGCGTGGGCGCGATCACCACCAATTGCGGATTTCTCGTCAAGTTCCAGCGCGAGCTGGCGGCGGCGGTGCGCGTTCCCCTGTTCACCTCGAGCCTCCTGCTGGTACCGCTGGTTCACCGGCTGCTCCCGGCCGGGCGCCGGGTCGGCATCATGACCGTGAACTCGGCGGGGCTCACCCCGGAGCACTTCGCCGGAGCGGGGATCGGCGACATTCCCGTCGCGGTGGCCGGCATGGAGAACGAGAAGGAGTTCACGCGGGTGATGCTCGGCAACGAGATGGTGCTGGACGTCGACGTGGCGCGCGAGGAGCACGTGCGGGTCGCCCGGCGCCTCGTCGAGGAGCACCCGGACGTCGGCGCGATCGTCCTGGAGTGCACCAACATGCCGCCGTACACCGCCGACATCCAGCGCGCGACCGGCCTCGCCGTCTTCGACATCGTCTCGCTCGTCACCATGGTGCACGCGGCCCTCGCCGCCGGCCTGCCGCCGCGACCGGCGTGACGATCAGCCAGCAGATCACCTTTCTCGACACGCGCGACCTCCGGCGCACCGCCGACTTCTACGAGCGCGTGCTCGGGCTCCGCCTGGCCCGCGATCAGGACACCTGCCGCATCTACCACGTGACCGGGACCGCCTACGTGGGCTTCTGCGAGCGCGCGGACACGCCGGTGCCGCCACAGGGCGTCGTGCTCACGCTCGTGACCGACGAGGTGGACCGCTGGTGCGCGCGGCTCAGGAACGAAGGGGTCGAGTTCGTCAAGGAGCCGGCGGAGAATCCGCCGTACCGGATCTACAACGCGTTCGTGCGCGACCCCAACGGCTACGTGCTCGAGATCCAGCGGTTCTGGGAGCCCCTGGTGTGACCGAGGTCGCCGGCGCGCCGAACGGGTGGCTCCTGCAAACCCGTGACCTCACGAAGCGGTTCGGCGGGCTGGTGGCGGTGGACGGGCTGCCGCTCGCCCTGCGCCCCGGCGAGGTGCGGGGGCTCATCGGGCCCAACGGCTCGGGCAAGACGACGACGGTCAACCTGCTCTCGGGCCTCTATCACGCCGACGGGGGCGAGATCCGGCTGCGCGGCGAGCGCATCGATCGGCTGCGGCCGCATCAGATCGCCGCCCGGGGCGTCGCCCGGACGTTCCAGACTCCCAAGCTCTTCGGGAGCATGACAACGCTCGAGAACGTTCTGCTGCCCGCCCTGGCCGCGCAGGACCGCGGCGACCGCCGGGCGATGTCCGAGGTGCGCGACCGCGCGCGCCGGCTGCTCGAGCTCGTGACGCTGGACGGCCGGCGTCACGCGCCGGCCAAGGAGCTGTCGGGCGGACAGAGCATGCTGCTGCAGATCGCCCGCGGGCTCATGGTGCGGCCGATCCATCTGTTCCTGATGGACGAGCCGTTCGCGGGCGTGCACCCGACGATCAAGGACACCATCATGGAGACGATCCTCCGGATGAACCAGGAGGAGGCGGTCACGTTCCTGATCGTGTCCCACGAGATGACGACCTTGCGGCGGCTGTGCCGGCGCGTGTCGGTGATGCACGAGGGCAAGCTCATCGCCGAGGGATCGTTCGAGGAGATCGCGGGCCACGCCGCGGTCCTCGAAGCCTATCTGGGGCGGTAGATGGCGCTGCTCGAGCTGCAGGGGATCGTCGCCGGCTACGTCGAGGGCATCGACATCCTGAACGGGGTGAATCTCGGGGTGGCGCGCGGCACCGTGACCGGAGTCATCGGGCCAAACGGCGCCGGCAAGTCGACACTGCTCAAGACAATCTTCGGGTTCCTTTCTCCGCGATCGGGCCGGATCGTCCTGGACGGGCGCGAAGTCCAGGGGCTGGCGCCGCACGAGCTCAAGCGCGCGGGCATCGGATACGTACCGCAGGGTGCCAACATCTTTCCGCAGCTGACGGTGCACGAGAACCTCGAGCTCGGCGCCTGGGTGTTCCGCCACGATCGCGCCCGCGTCGCCTCGATGCTGGAGCGCGCCTACGACGCCTTTCCGCGTCTGCGGGAGAAGCGGCGGCTCCGCGCCACGGTGCTCTCCGGCGGCGAAGCCAAGATGCTCTCCGTCGCCAAGGAGCTGGTGACCGACCCGCGGCTGCTCCTGGTGGACGAGCCCTCCGCGGGCCTGGCCCCGCGAATTGCCGATCGGGTCTACGACCGGCTCCGCGAGGTCCAGGCCGGGGGCGTGACGATCCTCCTCGTCGATCAGAACATCACCAAGGCCGTCGAAGTCTCCGACTACCTCTACATGCTCGAGATCGGGCGAGTGCGGCGCGAGGGCCCGCGCCAGGATTTCGCCGACCAGCTCCGCGAGATCATCCGCGACGCGCTCCTCGGAGCCTGATCCTGCCGCGTCTCGTTCGTCGTCTGGGCTGGTGCGCGCTGGCGTACGCGGCGCTGGCGTCGCTGCCCTGGGCGACCTCCGAGTACCACACCCACGTGCTGGTCACGAGCCTCTACTACGTCATCCTCGCGATCGGCTGGAACCTGCTCGCCGGCTACACCGGCCAGTTTTCGCTGGCGCACCACACGTTCGCCGGCATCGGCGCGTACACATCGGCGCTGCTCGTCCTGTACGCGCGCGTGCCGATCCTCGTGGGCATCGGCGCCGGGGTCGTCGTGGCGGCCGCCGTCGGCTACGGGCTCGGCACCCTGTGCCTCCGGATGCGCGCCATCTACCTGGCGCTCGCCACCTGGGCCTTCGCCGAGTCGGTGCGGCTTCTCGTCACGGTCGAGTACGAGATCACGCGGGGCGACCTCGGGCTGGCCGCGCCGTTCCTCTTCGGCACACCGCGGCCCACGGCGTATTACTACCTGTTCCTCGCCCTGGCGCTGGGGGCGGCGCTCGTGGCGAAGGAGCTCGTCGACTCGCGAGTCGGGTCGTACATGCGCGCGATCCGTGACGAC
>QHSM01000348.1 GCA_003221595.1 Candidatus Rokuibacteriota bacterium
TTCGATCCTCCCTCGGGGCGGCGTAGCCAAGTGGCTAAGGCGGAGGTCTGCAAAACCTCTACTCAGCGGTTCGAATCCGCTCGCCGCCTCCATCTCATCCAACTCCACACTGAGGTCCGCGGAGAACCTACATGGCCGAGGTTATCAAGCGGGTAGGGCCCCCGAAGGCGACCGACCTCAAGGGTGACGAGTTCACGTGGACGATCCAGCTCAGCGCGGCGCCGTCGCGCGAGTGGTCGCGCTTCTTCTCGGAGCCGGCGGAGTCCACCGTTCTCTGTCATCCCCGGCGCCTCGGCATGATGCACCAGGCCCTCGTGTTCAAGTCCGACGAGGGGCACCTCCCGACCTGGGTTCAGTACGTGGACAAGTGGATCGGCGGCGCGAACCAGGGCATGGCGGCGCAGGAAGAGGCCGAGAGGCAGCGCAAGACCAAGGCGCTCGCCGAAGAGGAAGACAAGCAGCGCCGCATCCGCGAGGTCAACGAGAAGATCAAGAATCTGTGACGGGGGCCTGCGGGGGCGTGGCGAAACGGCAACCGCCGAGGACTTAAAATCCTCTGTCCGCAAGGACTTGCAGGTTCGACTCCTGCCGCCCCCACCATCGTCCCCGGCCCACCTGGAAGTCGCGCAGCACGCGTCCTACAGCTACTTGCTCGGGATGTATCTGGGCGACGGGTACATCGGACGCGCGCGCCGAACCTACCGATTGCAGGTCTCGTTGCACGAGCGGCAGGAGCATGTCATAGCGCGCGTCGCTCAGGCGATCAACGTGCACCGTCCTGGCCGGCCGGTCGGGTTTCGCCGCCGCGGACCCGTCACGATCGTCAATGCCCACGCCAACAGCTGGCCGGTCCTGTTTCCGCAGCACGGCGCCGGACGAAAACATCAGCGGCCGATCGTCCTGGAGCCCTGGCAACAAGCTATCGTGGAGCAGCATCCCGTCGAGTTCCTTCAGGGGTGTGTCGAGTCCGACGGTTGCCGACATCGACGCATCGTAGCGGGTCGTAACTATCCCGCCTACGCTTTCACGAATCACTCGCCGGATATCCTGCGACTATTCGTCTGGGCGTGCGGACTGCTCGGGTTGCGTCCACGCAGGGCGAATCGGGTAACGGTGTCGCTGGCGCGGCGCGCAGACGTCGCCACGCTCGACCGCCTCTTCGGTGTCACCGATATCCGGGTCCAGAGCGCGGTCCACCACGGCCCTTCGGGACGCCCGTGATATCCTGGCCGGCGTGCTTGCTCTCGCCATGAGCTCTCCGGGCGCCATCGCCTTCCAGATCGGTCCCATCGTCATCCGCTGGTACGGCATTCTCATGGCAACGTCGATCGTCGTCGGGCTCTGGCTCGGCTACCGCCAGGCCAAGCGCGAAGGGCTGCCGGCCGACGACATCGTCAGCGTCGGGCAGTGGGCCATCCTGGCGGGCCTCGTCGGCGCAAGGGTCTACGAGGTCGTCTTCAACTGGGATTACTACGGCCGCTACCCGTCCAAGATCGTCGCCGTCTGGGAGGGCGGGCTCGCCATGCACGGCGGACTGATCGTGGGCCCGCTGGTCGGCGTGTGGCTGGCGCGGCGCTGGAACGTGCCGATCCTCCGCGGGCTCGACGTGACGGCGCCCCCGATGGTGCTGGGCCAGGCGATCGGCCGCTGGGGGAACTTCTTCAACGAGGAAGCCTTCGGCCGGCCCACCGATCTGCCGTGGAAGCTCTACATCTCGCCGGAGCATCGCCCCCTCGGCTACGCCCAGTACGAGTTCTTTCACCCGACGTTTCTCTACGAGTCTCTCTGGGACCTCGCGGTCTTTCTGATGCTGATCGGGTGGCTGCGTCCGCGGCTCCGCGGGCGCCCGGGTTCGCTGTTCTTCGCCTACATCGGTCTCTACTCGATCGGCCGCTTCGCGATCGAGGCACTCCGCCTCGACAGCTTCTGGCTCGGCTCGTTCCGCGTTCCCCAGCTCGCGAGCGTCGTGGGTATGCTCGTCGCGGTGGTCGGGATGGCGTGGACGAACCGCCGTTCCGCTTCGCCGGTCACCGGCTGAGCTCGAAGGCCGCGGGATGCGCCTCGAGCGGGTGGGCCCGTATCTCTGGCGGATCCCGCGGGACGCGAGCCGCGGCATGCGCGTGCCCGCCCTCGTCGTGGCCGACGACCGTCTGATCGACTCGATTCGCAGCGACGCCTCGCTCGAGCAGATCGCCAACGGCGCGACGCTTCCCGGCATCGTCAAGGCCGCGATGGCGATGCCGGACATCCATCAAGGCTACGGGCTCCCGGTCGGCGGTGTCGTCGCCACCGACGCACGCTCGGGCGTCGTCAGCCCCGGCGCGATCGGCTTCGACATCAACTGCGGCGTACGCCTGCTCAAGACCTCGCTCCGCGCCGACGACATCGCCGGGCGGATGGAGCGGCTCGTCGACGCCCTCTACGCGGCGATCCCCACCGGTGTCGGCTCAAAGGGCTCGCTGACGCTGGATCCCGGCGCCCTCGACGGGGTTCTCGCGGGCGGCGCGCGCTGGGCGGTGGACAATGGCTACGGCGTCGCAGAGGATCTGGGACGGATCGAGTCAGAAGGCTGCCTGTCCGGGGCATCGCCGCCGAGCGTCTCGGCTCACGCGCGCGAGCGCGGCAAGCGGCAGCTCGGCTCGCTCGGCTCCGGCAACCACTTCCTCGAGGTACAGACCGTGGAGGCCGTGTACGACCCTCGGGTGGCGAGCGCGCTCGGCCTGAGCGAGGGCGTGGTCACCGCGATGATCCACACGGGCTCGCGCGGTCTCGGCCACCAGGTGTGCACCGACTACCTCGACATCACGGGCAGGGCGCTCCGCCGCTACGGCATCAGCGTGCCCGATCGCCAGCTCGCCTGCGCGCCGGTCGACTCGGAGGAGGCGCGCGCGTATCTCGGCGCCATGCGCGCGGCCGCGAACTTCGCCTTCGCCAACCGCCAGGTGCTGTCGCACTGGACCCGCGAGGTCTTCGTGCGAACTCTCGGCATCGCCCCGGGCGATCTCGGGATGAGCCCCGTCTACGACGTCGCCCACAACATCGCCAAGGAGGAGGAGCACGAGGTGGACGGTGTCCGGCGGCCGCTCATCGTCCACCGCAAGGGCGCGACGCGCGCCTTTCCCGGTCAGCCCGTACTCGTTCCCGGCGACATGGGGCGCTATTCGTACCTTCTGGTCGGCACCGAGGTCGCGATGCGCGAAACCTTCGGCAGCACCTGTCACGGCGCGGGCCGGCTCATGAGCCGCACCGCCGCGGTGAAGGCGGCGCGCGGACGGCGGATCGGCGACGAGCTCCGGCAGCGCGGCGTGCTGGCGCGGGCCACCGGACGCGATGCGCTCGCCGAGGAGATGCCCGAAGCGTACAAGGACGTGCAGGACGTCGTCGACGTCGTCCATCGCTTCGGCGTCTCGACCCGCGTCGTCCGTCTGCGCCCGCTGGCGGTGATCAAGGGTTGATCCGCGCGGGCAACGACCGCGCGGCCGCGTGGTAAACTAGCGCGATGTCCTGGAAGCTGAAGCGCAAAGCTCAGAGGACCCTGGCCGAAGAGCAGGGAACCATTCGCAAGGACTGGGGCGGCAAGATTTCCGTCGCCCTCGTCTATCCCAACACGTACGCCGTCGGGATGTCGAATCTGGGCTTTCAGACCATCTACCGCCACCTCAACGCGATCCCCGACGTCGTCTGCGAGCGAGTCTTCTTGCCGGACCCGGAAGACCTCGACGAGATACGGCGGACCGGGGTACATCAACGTTCTTCGGATCCTGACGATGGCCGGGATTCCCCTGCGCGCCTCGGGCCGGCGCGCCCACGACCCCCTGGTGCTGATGGGTGGCGTGTGCGCCTTCTCGAACCCCGAGCCGATGGCCCCGTTCATGGACTTCGTGGTCGTGGGCGAGGGCGAGGAGCTGGTGGTCGAGCTGATCGCGGCGTACCGCGACGGCTATCGCGACCGCGAGAGCTTTCTGACCTCGCTGGCCTCGCTCGAAGGTGTGTACGTTCCCGAGCGCTACGAGATGATCCACGACGCCGACGGCACGCTCGCCGACGTCCGCCCGCGCGACGGGGCTCCGGGCATCGTGACGAAGCGTCGGCTCCGCGACGTCAACGCCTTCGCGACCGTCGCGGCCATCAAGACGCCGCAGGCCGAGTACGGGCACATGGCCCTCCTCGAGGTCGGTAAGGGGTGCGGACGCGGGTGCCGCTTCTGCCTGGAAGGGCAGGTCTATCGACCAGTGCGGCATCGGAGCGTCGACACGCTCCGCGAGACCGTCGTCGCGATGGCGAAGGCCGGCGAGAAGCGCGTCGGACTGGTCGGCGCCTGCGTCTCCGACTATCCGTGGATCGGCGACCTCCTCAAGATCGTCGAGGAGAACGGTCTCGAGCTGTCGATCTCGTCGCTACGCGCCGACAGCCTGACGCCCGACCTCGTGGCCGCGCTCGCGCGCGGCGGCCACCGGACGCTCACGATGGCGCCGGAAGCCGGCACCGAGCGGCTGCGCCGCGCCATCCGCAAGCCGATCACCGACGAGCACATCACGACCGCGTGCGACCTGATACGCGTCCACGGCATCCCCAATCTCAAGACCTACTTCATGATCGGCCAGCCGACGGAGACGATGGACGACATCGCGGCGATTCCGGCGCTGGCCGGCCGGATGCTCGAGCGGCTGCGCGTCCTGGATCGCGCGGGGCGACCCTTCGGCCGCCTCACGCTGTCGATCTCCTCGTTCGTCCCCAAGCCCTGGACGCCGTTCCAGTGGGCGCCGTTCGACGGCGCCGAATCGCTCCAGACGAAGCTCGAGACCATCAAGCGGGGCGTCCGCGCCTTCTCGAACGTGCGCGTGCTCCACGAGAATCCGCGCGAGGCGGCGCTGCAGGCCCTGCTGGCCCGGGGCGACCGCCGTGTCGGCGATTTTCTCGAGCTCGCAGCGTCACACGACGGAGACTGGCGGCGGGCGCTCCGGGAGTGGGACGGCGATCCCGAGCTCTACACCACGCGACGCCGCTCGCCCGACGAGCGGCTGCCCTGGGATCACTTCGACGTCGGCGTCAAGAAGGCCGGGCTCATCCGCGAATGGGAGCGCGCTCAGGCGTGAACGTCGAGGATACCTTCCAGCGGCGGCTGCGCAATCTCCGCATCTCGGTCACCGACCGCTGCAACCTCCGGTGCGCCTACTGCATGCCGGAAGAGGACTACGTCTGGCTTCCGCGCGAGCAAATCCTGCACTTCGAGGAAGTCAGCGCGCTGGCCGACGTCTTCATGGATCTGGGCGTCGACAAGATCCGGCTCACCGGCGGCGAGCCGCTCCTGCGGCGCGACGTCGATGGCCTCATCCGACTGCTCGCGGCGAAGCCGCGCCTGCGCGATCTCGCGATCACGACCAACGGCGTCTTGCTGGCGGAGCAGGCGCGGGCGCTCAAGGCGGCCGGCCTCCACCGCGTCACCGTGAGCCTCGACACGCTCCGTCCCGACCGCTTCGCCAGGCTCACGCGGCGCTCCAACCACGCGCAGGTTCTCGCGGGCATCGGCGCGCTGCCGGCCGCCGGCTTCACCGGGACGAAGCTCGATACGGTCGTCATGCGCGGCGTCAACGACGACGAACTGGCGGACCTGATCGAGTTCGGCAAGACGGTGCCGGCCGAGGTGCGCTTCATCGAGTACATGGACGTCGGCGGCGCGACGCAATGGTCGATGGAGCAGGTCGTGAGCCGTGCCGAGATGCTCGAGGTGCTGGGCCGCAGATACGGACGGATCGAGCCGGTGGTCGAGGAGAGCACCGCGCCCGCCGACCGGTACGCGCTCACCGACGGCACCGTGTTCGGGATCATCTCGTCCACCACCGAGCCGTTCTGCGCGAGCTGCGACCGGAGCCGGCTGACCGCCGACGGGGTGTGGTATCTCTGCCTCTACGCGCAGTCAGGCGTCGATCTTCGCGGGCCGCTGCGGCGCGGCGTCTCCCGCGACGAGCTCACGCAGCTCATCGCCGACACGTGGAAGCGCCGGACGGACCGCGGCGCCGAGCAGCGCCTCCGGCTGCGCGATCGCACGCCCCTCGTCCAGATCGGTCGCCTGCGTGAAGATCCGCACCTGGAGATGCACACGCGGGGCGGGTAGCACCGGAGGAGGGCCGAACCGTGAGCAGCGGCGAGACGACGAAGGTCGACGTTCAAGAGCGCGGCGCCGATGGGCAGGCGTCGGACCGGCGGCTCTTCATGCAGCTCTCGGTGTTCGGCGGCTGTCTGGACGTGAAGCCGCTGCTGCGAGTCCTCGAGTCGAGCCGCGTCGAGGGAGTGCTCTACCAGGACCTCAACGACGCGCGCGGCGTCGGCGTGCTGGCGATGAGCGAGGACCCGGTGTTCTTCGTGACCGCGCTACGCGAGATGCTCAACGCGGACGCCTTCGCCGGCCTCGCGCAGAAGCACGAGCTGACGATGTTCGGGCGCACGTACGCCGCCGGCTTCGAGACCGATCTGGAGGACTGGCTCCTGCGCCGCCCGCGTCGGGCTGCGCTCAACCCGGCGTGGCCCTGGGCGATCTGGTATCCGCTTCGGCGGACGGGCGCCTTCGGCCGTCTCTCGCCGCAGGAGCAGGGCGCCGTCATTCGCGAGCACAGCGTGCTCGGGCGCGCCTACGGCGACGCCGACCTCGCCCACGACGTCCGTCTGGCTTGCCACGGGCTGGACGTCCACGACAACGACTTCGTCATCGGTCTGGTCGGCCGCCAGCTCCACCCGCTCTCTCACCTCGTCCAGGCGATGCGGAAGACCGTCCAGACATCGCAGTACATCCAGGCGCTCGGGCCGTTCTTCGTCGGCCACGCGCTCTGGCAAAGTCCGCTCGGCGGTAGAGCGGGCTAGCCTCGGCGCTCGATCGCCCTCACCTCAACGGAGGACACCAATGGCTCAGGCGACGCTTCCCCCGTGGATCCAGCCGCTGCAGCAGCGCGATCCCGAGTTCGTCAACGGGTACCTGGCGCAGCGCGAACGCATCATGAAGGACGGCGCCATCCCGGCGAAGTACAAGCACCTCATGACGATGATCGTCGACGCGCTACAGTCGCATCCCGACGGCGTCACGAACATCGCCAACCGCGCCCGCGGCGCCGGCGCGTCCGAGGCGGAAATCCAGGAGGCGGTGGAGGTGGCCTACCTCTTCGGCGGCACCCCGGCGCTGGTGACCGCCATGAACGCGTTTCGCGCCTGATCCGGAGGCACGGTCGGCGTCGTGACAAAGATCCGATGTGACGCGCGCAGCTGCGTCTGATCGAGGAGCGTGAAGCCCGCCTCCGCCAGGAGCCACTGCCAGTCCTCGGTCGTGTACTTGTTGTGCGCCGGAAAGAGACGGAAACCCCGTCGCACGCTTTCGGCCGGCGGCTCCTTCAAGACGTCACGGCG
>QHSM01000349.1 GCA_003221595.1 Candidatus Rokuibacteriota bacterium
CCTGCATGACCGCCACGCCGACGGTGTAGGTGGTCTTGCTGCCGGCGCTGAGGCCGGTCATCGGCGCCACGTCGGTGTCGCCGGTCGTGATCTTCACCTTGTCGATATCGATGCCGTACGCGGTGGCGGCGATCTGCGCCAGCGCGATGTTGGTCCCGGCGATGTCCACCTGGCCGGTCAGGACTTGAAGCGTCCCGTCGGGATTGAGCCGCACCGTGGCGCCGGTCGGCTGAAGGCCGCCGAGCCAGCCGCCGAGCGACAGCCCGATGCCGCGCAGCCGCCCTTTCGGGCTGCTCGCCTTCCATTCAGCGCGCCTCTTCCACAGGGGATGCTCGGCGAGGCGGGTCAGCACCTCGACGGCGCCGTTGCTGAGCCACGGCTGGCCGTTGGCCATCTTGTCGCCTTCCCGCTGCAGGTGGCGCAGGCGGAACTCGACCGGATCGGCGCCGATGGCGTGCGCGAGCTGCTCCATCTGCGAGTCGATCGCGAAGATCGTCTGCGGCGCGACCGGCGCGCGGTAGGCCGCGATGCTCGGCTTGTGGGTGAGGACCTCGAAGCCCTTCACGTCGAAGCTCGGCCACAGGTAGAGGCTCGCCAGGAAGACGCCGGCGACCGCGAGCACCGCGCCCGAGAACGCACCCGACTCGAGAATCGCCTCCGCCTCCAGCGCCATGAGCGTGCCGTCGCGCTTGATGCCCGTCTTCATCCTGATGATGACCTGCGGCGCCGGCATGCCGGCCTCCAGCTCCTCGCGGCGGGTCATCACGTAGCGCACCGGCCGGCCGGTGGCGCGCGCCAGGACCGCCGTGATCGGCTCGCACAGCGCGCGGATCTTGCCGCCGAACCCGCCGCCGCACTCCATCGGGATCACCTTGATGCGGTTCTCGGGGATCTCGAGCACGTCGGCCACTTCCGACCGCGTGTTGAACGAGCCCTGGGTGCTCGCCCAGAGCGTCAGGTTGCCCGAGCTATCCCACTGAGCCAGGACGGCGTGGGGCTCGAGGTAGCCCTGGTGGACCATCGGCACCCGGTACGTCTTCTCGATGACGACGTCGGACTCGGCGAATCCCTTCGCGACATCGCCGCGCTGCAGACGCGCCTGCTGCGAGATATTGACGGCCTTGGCCGGCTTGGCCTCGGCCGTCACGCCCGCGACCGAGCCGTGGGCCAGCGCCTCGCTGGTGTCGGCCTCGGTCCCCGCCTCGGCGACCGGCGGCGCGCCGGGCTTCATCGACTCCAGCGGATCGGCGGCGACCGGCAGGACCTCGTACTGCACGTCGATCAGATCGAGCGCCTCCTCGGCGATCGCCGGCTCGTCGGCGGCGACGGCGGCGACCGGCTGGCCCGCGAACACCACGCGGTCGATGGCGAGCACGGCGTGCGCGCGGGTCGGCGCCTTCTTCTTCAACACCGGAATGTCCGCGGCGGTCACCACCGCGCGCACGCCCGGCAGCGCGCGCGCCCGGCTCACGTCGATGCGGACGATCCTGGCGTGGGCGTGCGGGCTGCGGAGGAGCTTGGCGTGCAGGAGCCCGTGCGGGCTCAGGTCGGCGACGTACTGGACCTGCCCCGTCACCTTGTCGGGGCCGTCGGGGCGCGGGATGGAGAGTCCGATGCCCTTCACGTCGCGCGTGGTCTTCATCACGGTGGACATGCGTCAGCTCCTCCGGCCGGCCGTGGCGCCGGCGGTCTCGGTGATCGCGGACAGCATCTTCGTGTAGCCGGTGCAGCGGCAGAGATTGCCGGCGATACCGTAGCGGATCTCTTCCTCGGTCGGATGCGGGTTCTCGGTCAGGAGCGCGGCGGCGGCCATCAGAACTCCCGGAATGCAGAAGCCGCACTGCGGGACGCCGTGCCGGACGAACGCATCCTGGAGCGGATGGAGCGCGCCCGGCTTTCCGAGCCCCTCGATCGTGCGAACTTCGTGACCGCGCGCCTGCATGGCCAGCAGGAGGCAGCTCGCGATGGGCTTGCCGTCCAGGTGCACCGTGCACGCGCCGCAGTCGCCCGTGCCGCACCCTTCCTTCGGCCCCGTCAGGCCCATCCGCTCCCGCAGGGCGTCGAGCAGAGTGTCCCAGGGCTGGACGAGCACTTCGGCCGGCTCGTCGTTCACGGTGCAGCTCAGAACTTGCTTGGGCACGGATGTCCTCCTAATCCTGATCGCTCGCCTCGATCGGCGGGGCCCCAGCCCCGCGACGATCTGCGGGCTCGCCCTGCCTGATCGCTCGCCTCGATCGGCGGGGCCCCAGCCCCGCGGCTTATGACGCGCTCGCGCGGGCGAGCGCGGTGGTCAGTGTGCGACGGGTCAGGACGCGCACGAGATGGCGGCGGAAGTCGGCCGAGCCGCGCTGGTCGCTGATGGGGCGCGCCGCCTCGACCGCGAGGTCCGCCGCGCGCGCGATTCGCTCGGGCGTCACCGCCTGCCCCTCGAGCGCCTGCTCGGCGGCGGTCGCCCGGAGCGGCACCGGCGCCACCGCGGCGAGCGCGATGCGCACCTTGGTGCAGACGCCGTTGGCCAGCGTCAGCTGCGAGGCCACACCCACCACGGCGATGTCGAGCTCGCGGCGCGGCGTGTGCCGCAGGTAGTTGCCGCCGCTGTGGGCGCCCGGCGCCGGCATTGCCAGCTCCACGAGCAGCTCGTCCGGGGCCAGCACGGTGCGCCGGACTCCCGTGAAGAAGGCCCCGATCGGTACGCGCCGCTCCCCCTTGGGACCGGTGATGACCGCCTCGGCGTCCAGCGCCAGGAGCGGCGGGGCCATGTCGGCCGACGGCGCCGCGTTACAGAGGTTTCCGCCCAGCGTGGCCAGGTTTCGCACCTGCACCGAGCCCACCAGGGCGCCGCTCTCGGCGAGCGACAGGAAGCGAGCGCGGACAGCGCGGTCGAGCTCGAGCGTCCGGGCCGTCACCGCGGCACCGATCCGCAGTCCGTGCCCGTTGGCCGGCTCGATGGCGCGCAGCCGGGACACGCCGGACAGATCGATCACGACGGCCGGCTTCAGCAGGGCATTCTTCATCTGCGGCAGGAGGTCGGTGCCGCCGGCCAGCAGCTTGGCCTCGGACCCGTGCCGGGCGAGGGCCTTCACACAATCGTCGAGACTTCCGGGAAGGACGAGCTCGAATCGTCGCACGCGAGGTCTCCGCGAAGACTCGGTTGGCCAGGAGGCGCCGAGCCGGTTTCACTGCGCTTCGGACCATACTATGCTCGATGGAGCATAGTCAACGCTCGCTCCGGCACTTTGCCGGAGCGATGAATCGCTTCCGTCGAGCCCCACAACCGGCCCGTCGTTGGTGTACCTTAGCACATCGTCCAGAACCCATCATCCCGCGGGAACCCGGAACGGAAGGGCGAGGAGGAGACGCGCATGCGGATCGGCTTCATTGGGCTCGGCAACATGGGCGGACCGATGGCCCTCAATGTCTTGAAGGCCGGGCACACGATGGTGGTGACCGACCTCCGCCACGAGCTGGCGAAGCCGCACCTGGCGCTGGGCGCGGTGTGGGCGGACACGCCCAGGGCGGTCGCGCAGGCGAGCGAGGTCGTCTTCACCTCGCTGCCCGGCCCGCGCGAGGTCGAGGCGGTCGCGCTCGGCCCCGGCGGCATCCT
>QHSM01000350.1 GCA_003221595.1 Candidatus Rokuibacteriota bacterium
GTTGGTGGACTTCGCTCCCCCTTACCTGCAAATAGATGCGACCTATTTGGTGCAAGGCAGCTCCCCGATTCAGAGCGTCAGTGATGCCGACCAGCCGGGCGTTCGCATCGCGGTCACGCGCAAGAGCGTTGAGGAGATCGTTTTAAGCCGACTGCTGAAGCGAGCTGAACTGAGGAGCGTCGATACGATACCAGCGGGGTTCGATCTATTGCGCGCTGGAAATGCCGACGCATTGGCAGTCCCTCGGCCTGCCGCTCTCCAGTTTGCGGTCCGGTTGCCTGGCACTCGTGTCCTCGCGGATCGATTCCATGCGACCTCGGGAGCCATGGCAGTTCCGAAAGGCCGGGCTGAATGGCTTGCCTACATCAGCGAGTTCACCGAAGAGGCCAAAGCCTCCGGGCTGGTGCAGAGAGCCATCGAGCACGTCGGCGTGCGCGGGGTTCAGGTAGCGCCCGCCGGAAATCCAAGCACTCGATAAACGGGATCGTCGGCGCAACCCGGAATGAGAAACTGCTCTTCGCGCGAGCCGGAGTGTTCGAGCAGCAACGCTAACTCTAGTTCGAGCGGACGCGCTGGAGCGCGCCGCTCAACATGTCGTTAGCCGGTACTGGTTCCATGTGATGGCTGGGAGGCGACTGTGCCCCTGACGATGACGAAGCAGGAACGGGAGAGGTTTCTGGCCGATCTTCACGTGGGGATCATCAGTATTCCTGAAGAAGGACGAGGACCACTCACTGTGCCGATCTGGTATTCGTACGAGCCGGGCGGCGAGCTACGAGTCGTAACCGCCAGGACTTCGCGGAAGGCACAACTCCTCCAGCGTGCTGGCAGATTTAGTCTGTGCGCGCAGACGGAGACCTCGCCGTATAAGTACGTGAGCGTCGAGGGCCCGGTCGTCGCCATCGAGCCGGCAGATCTTGAGCGCGATCGGCGCCCCCTCGCGCGCCGTTATTTCGGCGCCGAGCTGGGCGACCGGTACATCGAAAGCACGAGGGATCTCGTCGGGAACGTACTTGTTCGTATGCGGCCGCAGCGATGGCTTACGGTCGACTACGCAAAGTAATAGCAGTCACGGCGAAAATGAGAAATCGTCTAAGCACGCATTGCAGCCGTCGCGCTTCGCGCGCGGCTGAATGCGATCGTTCGGCGCCTTTCAAGGAGGCGGGGCGAGGGAAGCCGTTTGAGCATGCCGGGGTTTGACGCTGCGCAGTACAAAGCCGCTCTACGCCACGAGTGGGGTGTGTCCGCAGACGGCTGGAAGCGTCACTGGGACATGTGGGCGCGGGACGCTCAGTCCGTCAATGACCGCCTCGTCGAGCTGGCCGGGATCTGTCCTGGGCACCGAGTATTGGATATCGCTACCGGTCTCGGCGAGCCAGCCTTTACCGCGGCGCGCCGCGTGGGACCGAGTGGCTTGGTTGTGGCGACCGACTTGTCTCCAGCTCTGCTTGCCCTGGCTCATGAAGAAGCCATACGGTTGGGACTGCGCAACGTCGAGTTTCGGGAAATGGACGCCGAGGAACCTGACTTGACGCCGCATGCGTTCGACGCTGCTCTTTGTCGGTGGGGCTTGATGTTTCTTCCGAATCTCGTTCGCGCCCTCACTAAGCTTCGCGGGTTGCTAGTTCCAGGGGGGCGATTCGCCGCCGCCGTGTGGGGGCCACCCGAGAAGGTGCCATTCACGAGCGTCCCAATGAGCGTCATCCGGCGTGTGCTGCAACTCTCTCTACCACCCGCGGGCACTCCGGGAACCTTCAGCCTGGCCGACGAACAAGTGTTGGAGCGCTCATTCTCGCAGGCGGGCTTCGCTGGGGTGGCAATCGAACGACACACGTTCACCCTCGAATATCGCTCGATCGAAGAGTTCGTCGAGGAGCGTCCGGCCACCTCTGCGAGCCTCCGGACTATGCTGTCCGAGGCGTCGCCGATCCAGCGCAGGACAATCTGGCAGACAGTCTCTCAAGAGATGAGTAAGTATGCTGACGCGACCGGCGTTCTTAGTGTTCCTACTGAAAGCCTCTGTGTAGTGGGCAGAGCGTGAGGCCAGGCGAGCGCCGAACCTCGCAGTGGAGCGGACGCACTCCGCGTGCCGCTCACCGCGTTCGGCATCAGTTCGGGCCCCTTCAGCCCGACCAGCACCCTGGTGAAGCGGATCCGGGTTGTCGGCCCGTTCGAGTTCGATCTCGAATAATTGGAGCGTTGTCCGCGCATGAACGCGAGCCTCAGCGCGCTGACGAGGAGGGGCGATGGACGAATTCCTGAATGCCGCCGTCGCTGAGGCGGAGGCCGGGCTGGCCGAGGGGGGCATCCCGATCGGCTCCGTCCTGGTCCACGAGGGTCGGATCATCGGCCGGGGGCACAACCGCCGCGTGCAGCGGAGCAGCGCCATACTCCACGGGGAGATGGACGCGTTGGAGAACGCCGGCCGGCTCCCGGCCGCCGTGTATGCCCGGAGTGTCTTGTACACGACCCTGTCCCCATGCGCCATGTGCTCGGGGGCGATTCTGCTCTACCGCATCCCACGCGTCGTAGTCGGCGAGAACGTCACGTTCCGGGGCGAGGAAGACCTGCTGCGGGACCGGGGCGTGGCTGTGGATGTGCTCCAGGACGCGCGTTGTATCGCAATGATGCGGCGGTTCATCCGCGAGCGCTCCGCCCTCTGGAACGAGGACATCGGGGTGTGACACAAGAGGATGACGCATGACGCGTCCGCACCGATTTCGCTTTGGACTCCTGGGCGAGAACGTCCGCTCGGCCACGGAGTTGATGGAGAGGGCTCGTCGCGCCGAGGCGGCGGGCTTCGCGACGTTTCTGCTCCGTGATCATTTCATCGAGGAGCCATTCGGCCACCAGTTGGCCCCGCTGGCCGCGCTCACGACGGTCGCTGCCGCCACGGAGCGGCTTCGGGTGGGGAGCCTGGTGCTCTGTAACGACTACCGCCATCCGGTCCTCCTCGCCAAGGAGGTCGCCACGCTCGACTTGCTATCCGGCGGCCGGTTCGAACTGGGCCTCGGAGCCGGCTTCTCGCGACCAGAGTACGAGGCCGCCGGGCTGCCGTATGACCCGCCCGGCGTGCGTGTCGACCGGCTGGCGGAGGCGCTCCAGGTCTTCAAGGGGCTGTTCGGCGCTGCGCCGTTCACGTTCACCGGCCGCTTTTACAGCGTGACGAAGCTAGAGGCGTTTCCCAAGCCGGTGCAGCGACCATACCCACCGATCCTGGTCGGCGCGGGAGGCCGGCGGATGCTCGCGATTGCCGCTCGCGAGGCCAGCATCATCGGGATCCAGACCGCGTCCCTGGCGACCGGGAGAAGCGCCCCGGACCCGTCGGGGCTCCTCGCGGAAACCATTGCGGAGAAGATCGGATGGATCCGTCAGCAGGCCGGAGCGCGATTCGACCATATCGAGCTGAGCATCGTCTCCTCGGTCGTTGTCGCCGAGCACCGCCGGGAGGCGGCTGCGCGCCTCGTGCGCGAGCGCGGGTGGGAAGGCCTGTCGGTGGAGAGGGTCTTGGAGATGCCATCGATCTTCATCGGGTCCGTAGACCAGATCGTCGACGAGATGCAGAAGCGTCGTGAACGCTACGGCATCTCGTACTATGTCGTGTC
>QHSM01000335.1 GCA_003221595.1 Candidatus Rokuibacteriota bacterium
TCACGCGCTCCGCATACGCCTCGCCCAGGAGCTGCCGGCGCATCTCCTGGCCCTTCTGGTAGAGCTCACTCGCGGCCATGATCGGCCTCCTTGACTAGAGATGGCGGGATTGTATTGTCAATCCGCGGCGTGTGATAGCCTCGCCGGCGTGCGAGTCACAGCACGTCGCGGGGCTGGGGCCCCGCCGTGCGAGGCGAGCCAATGAACAGATCTCCGGCGACCGAGGTGCAGACGTGAACGTCGCGACCTGGCAGGGCGAAAACCGATTCACGATCGACAAGGTGGCCGAGCCCGTCGCCGGGCCCGGTCAGGTGGTTGTCGCCGTACGCGCCGCCGGAATCTGCGGCACCGACGTGCACGCGACCCAGGGGCTCTTCCCGTGGAAACCGCCGCTGGTCCTCGGCCACGAGTACACGGGCGTCATTCGCGCGATAGGCCGCGGAGTCAGCCGAAGCCTCGTCGGGCGCACGGTGGGCTGCGAGCCGTCCTACGGCTGCGGCCAATGCGCGGAGTGCGCCGCCGGGCGCGTGAGCCAGTGCCCGAAATGCGTTCGCGTCGGCGGCTTCGCGGAGCGCGTGGTGCTGCCGGTCGGCAACGTCCATGCGCTGCCCCGCGGGCTCGACCCGGTCACCGCGGCGATGACCGAGCCGACCGCCTGCTGTCTCGCCGGGCTCGAGACGTTTCAGATGCCGCGCGGCGCGACGGTGCTGGTCATCGGCGGCGGCATCATGGGGCTCGTCACGATGGCGCTGGCCAAGCGACGCGGCGCGAAGCGGCTGATCCTGTCCGATCCGATCGCGGAGCGCCGCGAGATGGCGCGGCGTCTCGGGGCCGACGTGGTGATCGATCCGACCCGCGAGAGCCTGCGCGACAAGGTGATGGAGCTCACGGCCGGCCGCGGCGCCGACGTCGTCTGCGAGGCGGTCGGCAAGCCCGAGCTGGTCGCGGAGGCGATGGCCCTGACGAAGCCCCACGGCTTCTTCCAGCTCGTCGGCGTGAACCCGAAGGGCAGCCGGCTGCCGCTCGATCTCTGGGACGTCCATTTCCGCGAGATCCGGATCGGCGGCGCGTTCGGCCGGGGCACCGCGTACCGGCGCGCGCTCGCGCTGATGCCGAAGCTCGGCCTCAAGCGTCTGGTGACGGCGCAATTTCCGCTCGACGGGATTCGCGAGGCCTTCGCCCACGCCGCCGCCGGCAACGGCGTGAAGACCATGCTCATCCCGTCGAAGGAGTAACCCGGTGACTCGCCCGCTCGACGGCATGCTGGTCCTCGACCTCGGCCAGATCTACAACGGTCCCTACTGCGGCCTGCTCCTCGGCTTCATGGGCGCGCGCGTGCTCAAGATCGAATCACCCGAGGGCGACATCGTGCGGCGCCGCAAGCGCCAGGTCGAGCCCTATCCGCTCGTCATGCTGAACTCCAACAAGGAGTCCGTCGTCCTCGACCTGAAGCACGCCGACGGCAAGGCGCTGTTCCTCCGTCTGGCCCGACAGGCCGACGTGGTCGTCGAGAACTTCGCGGTCGGCGTGATGAACCGTCTGGGCCTCGGCTGGGAGCTCTTGCAGAAGGAGAACCCGCGGCTCGTCTACGGCAGCGGTACGGGCTTCGGCCTCTCGGGACCCTATCGCGACCTGCCGGCCATGGACCTGACCATCCAGGCGATGAGCGGCATCATGAACGCGACGGGATTTCCCGACCGGGCACCGGTGAAGGCCGGCCCCGCAGTGTGCGACTTCCTCGGCGGCGTTCACCTCTTCGCCGGCATCCTGGGCGCGCTCGTGCAGCGCGAGCGGACCGGCCGGGGCCAGTTCGTCGAGGTCGCGATGCTCGACGCGGCGATCATCGCGCTCGCCAGCGCGCTCGGTGTCTTCATGGACGGCGACACCTCGGTGCCGCCGCGCACCGGTAATCGCCACCCGGCGCTCGCGATGGCGCCCTACAACGTCTACGAGACGAGCGACGGGCACATCGCGATCTTCACCGCGTCGGATCGCCACTGGGAGAGCATCACCAGGGTCCTCGGGCGCGAGGATCTGCTCACGAACCCCGAGTACGCGACGACGCCGGGGCGGGCGGCCCGCGTCGAGCCGATCGACGCGATGGTCACGGAGTGGACGCGTGTACGCACGAAGGACGAGGTCATGAAGATCCTGACCGAGGCTCACGTGCCGTGCGCGCCCGTGCGCACGGCCGCCGAGGTGGTCAACGATCCGCATCTGGGCGCCCGGGGCGTCTGGAAAGAGATCAATCACCCGCGGCGCGGGAAGACCAAGGTGCCGATCTCACCGATCCGCCTGCACGGGGCCGACCCGGCGGCGGTGGCGCGCCCGGCGCCGCTCCTGGGTCAGGACACCGACCGCGTGCTGGGTGAAGTCCTGGGGCTCAAAGCGGACGAGCTGGCCGCGTTGCACGCTTCCGGCGTCATCGAGCCCGTCAAGAGCTGACGCCGGGACTCACCAGAGGGACTCATCAGGGAGGAACGTGTGGAGCTTTCAGGACAGGTCGCGATCGTCACCGGGGCCGGCCGCGGCATCGGCCGCGCCACCGCGCTGGAGCTGGCTCAGATGGGCGCGGACATCGTCGTCGCCGAGCTGGATCGCGAGGGAGCCGAGCACACCGCCGCCGAGGTGAAGGGCCTCGGCCGCCGCGTCAGCGTCGTGCGCACCGACGTCACCTCGCGCAACGACCTCAAGGCGATGGCGGAGCGGGCGCGCGCCGAGCTCGGCCGGATCGACATCCTGGTCAACAACGCGGGAATCTATCGCGCCGCGCTGCCGCTCGACGTCACCGAGGAGCACTGGGACGCCATCATGAACGTCAACGCGAAGGCCGTGTTCTTCGCGAGCCAGGCCGTGCTGCCCGCGATGATCGCGCAGAAGCGCGGCGCGATCGTCAGCCTCGCATCGATGGCCGGAAAAGTCGGCAGCCGCAACAACCTGCCCTACAACGCGAGCAAGGCCGCCGTCGTCAGCATGACCAAGAGCCTCGCCCTCGCCCACGCCGCCGACGGGATCCGCGTGAACTGCGTGTGCCCCGGTTTCGTGGAGACCGACATGTGGACTTCCGTGGCGCGCGAGCAGAGCAAGCTGATGGGCCTCACGCCCGAGGAGTTCACCCGCCAGCGCGCCTCGCAGGTTCCGCTCGGGCGGATGGAGCGGCCCGAGGACGTCGCCCACGTGATCGGCTTTCTGGTCTCGAGCAAGTCCGGTTACATGACCGGCCAGGCGCTGAGCGTCGACGGCGGCCTCGTCATGCACTGAGCGTCAGTTACCCATCACCAGACCGCCATCGACGTTGATGGCCTGCCCCGTCATGTAGTCGGAGTCGGGGCCGGCCAGGAACGCGACGACCTTCGCGACATCCTCGGGCCGCTCCGGCCGCCCCAGCGGGATGCCGCGAATCCTCTTCTTCCAGGCTTCGCCGACTCCCAGCCCTTCGAGCGCGCCCCACTCCTTGTCGATCTGCTCCCACATGGCCGTCTCGACCGCGCCGGGGCACACGCAGTTCGACGTGATGCCATCGCGCGCCAGCGCCTGCGCCGCCGAGCGCGTGAGGCTCACCACGCCCGCCTTCGAGGCCGAATACGGCGTCATCAGGTGGTTGCCGCCGCGATAGGACGCGATCGAGGCGGTCTGGATGAGCTTGCCGCGGAGCTCGGAGCCGGGGATGAGCCCCTGGTCCCGCATGCGCCGGCCGACGGCCTGCAGCACGAAGAACACCGCGCGCAGGTTGACGGCCATCACCCGATCCCACTCGTCCTCGGTCACCTCGAGCATGGGCTGGACGCGGATGACGCCCGCGTTGTTGAAGAGCACGTCGAGCCGACCCCAGCGCCGGTAGGGCTCGTCGACCATGCGCTCGATGTCCTGACGCCGCGTCACGTCGGCCCGGATCGCGACCTGGCCGAGCTCGGCGGCCACCTTCTCCACGCCGGGATCGAGATCGGCCAGGACCAGCTTCGCGCCGTCGCCGGCGAGCCGACGGGCGCACGCCGCGCCGATCCCGCGCGCCGCGCCCGTGATGAGGATCGTCCGCCCATCCAGTTGCCCCATCGTCGCACCCCCTGATCGGGTGTATATACAGAGGTCCTGGACGACATTCCAGAGGGAGAACGCACGCCCGCTCGCGGCTCGTGCTCGTGGAAGGCGTGAGCAGCTCATCTTTGTCAACGACGGAGGGCAACGATCATGGCATTCCGGATCAACCACATCCATCTCAAGGCGCCCGATCCTCGCAAGACGGCCGACTGGTACGTGCGGGCGTTCAACTTCAAGATCACGAGCGACGAGACGCGGGTGTTCGGCGATCGCTTCGTCCGCTGCCAGAGCGAGGACGGCGGCATGAACGTCAACATCTCCGGCGCGCGCACCAACGAGCGCCTGGGCCCGGGCGACGCGAGCGCGCACCACGGCCTCGAGCACTTCGGCTTCGACTCGACGCACCTCGAAACCGACATCAAGCGGCTCGAGGGGCTCGGCGCCCGCCTGCTCGAGGGGCCGATCCAGAATCCGAACGGCCCGCGCATCGCGTTCATGCAGGCGCCCGACGACGTGCGGGTCGAGCTGATCGAGGCGCGGAAGATCGCCGGCGGCTCCGGAGATTCCGGGCGCTGCTGCTGAGGCGATCGCCATTTCTCCACGCGCTCGAAGCATGACGCGTGCCCGCAAGCCGGGCGCCCGGGTGCGCCTCACGCACCTGGGCGCCGCCGGCTGGGAGATCACGGACGGCCAGACAACGATCCTCGTGGATCCCTATCTGTCCCGTCTGCGGTACCGAGCCCGGTTCGGCCTGATGGACACGCCCGAGCTTTCCGGTGACACGCGCCGCGTGTTCGGGCCCGACGACGACCTGGTCTGCGACACGGCCGCCGTCGACGCGCGGATCACGCGCGCCGACTTCATCCTCCACTCGCACTCGCACTTCAACCACACGCTCGACATGCCCCATATCGCCCGGAAGACCGGCGCGACCGTCATCGGCACCGAGAGCACGACGAACCTCGCCCGCGCCGGCGGCGTGCCTGACGCCCAGATTCTCACCGTGCACGGGGGCGAGGACTACGAGTTCGGGGCCCTGTCGATCAAGGTCATCCCGAGCCTTCACTCGGCGCTGAACGGCAAGCACTACTACGACGGCCGCGTGGTGGCGCGCGACTTCCGCGGGCCGCGCCGGATGGACAACGACGTCGAGGGCGGGACCCTCGCCTACATGCTGCGCCTGGCCGGCTATCGAATTCTCTGGTTCGGCTCCATGAACTACCTCGAGCGGGAAATCCAGGGGCTCAGGCCGGACGTCGCGCTGATCGCCGCGGCCCGGCAGCGGCTCGAGATCCACGACTACACGGGCCGGCTCATGCGCGCCCTCGATCGGCCCCGCCTGGTGTTCGCGACCCACTGGGACGAGCAGTCCCTGCCCTACGGCGCGCCCCAGGACGCCCGCCTGCGCGAGGCCGACGTGTTCGTGAAAGAGGTGAAAGCGGCGTCGCCCCGGACCCGCGTGGTGGTAGCCCGGCACTTCGAGCCCCATTTCCTGGAGCCGAAGCGAGGGTAGCTGACGGCTCCTACCGAGTGTGCGTAGCAATCTCCCCTGCTCTGTGACTTCCCTTGCAGAGTCGGCGGGTGGCGACGCGTCCAACTGCGCGGAAACCCAGGGGGGCGCTCCGGACAAGGATTGGCACGGCTCTCGCTCCACATTGGCACTTCGACTCGATCCGAAGGAGGGGCTGGAGGGAGGATGCTCGTTAGTCCGGAGAAACCAGCGGTGACCCGTCAGCTGCTGATCGTCTCGCGCTCCCACCAGGAGCGGTATGCGTACCTCCAGTACGTGTTCGACAGCGAGAGCGGCGAGGTGGTCCTCGACCGTCGGGTCGGGAGCCGGCGAAGCCGCCAGGAGCCGGTCACCACCGAGCGCCGCCGCGGGGAGCGGCGGGAGCGGGACGTGACGGAAGACCTCCAGGTCTTCGGCTGGGCGCTCGTGAGATACGAGACCAAGTCATAGGCAGAGAGGGATGTCGATGAGCACTTCAGTGGCCGTGGAGATCGGGAGCGTGTACTGGGCGCTCGACGGCGGCATTCATCACGCGAGCTGCGGTCAGCGGATGGTCCTGCGGGCGCGGCACCCGGACGAGCTGGTCTTCGCGTGCGTCGCGTGCTCCGAGTCGGTCGCCGTTCCGGTGTCCGTCCTCTCGCGCATCCCCGTCGCGACGTAGACCCGGGCGCGCCTCAGTACGCCCGCCCGAAGATGGCGACCTGCCGGGCGGGCCGTCCGGTGCCGATACAGACGCCCTCGCCGCCCGGCTGCTCCAGCGGGATGCACCGGATGGTCGCCTTCGTCTCCTCCTTGATCGCCGCCTCGCGCTCGGCGTCGCCCGACCACCACACGCGGCAGAAGCCGCCGGCCTCGATCGCCTGCTTGAACTCGTCGTAGGTGCGGGGCTCCGCGGTGTTGGCGCGCATGAACCCCTGCGCCCGCTCGTAGAGCGCCTTCTGGATCGAGCCCAGCATGGCCGTCACCGCGCCGGTGAGCCCGTCCTCGGGCACGAACGACTTGCCGGCCTTCCCCGGCGTGTCGCGGCGGGCCAGGACGACCGAGCGCTTCTCGACGTCGCGCGGGCCGATCTCGATGCGGAGCGGCACGCCGCGCATCTCCCAGTCGTTGAACTTGAAGCCGGGCGTGACCCCGTCGCGCTCGTCGAGCTTCACCCGGACACCGCCGGCCGTGAGCTGGATCTTCACTCGGCCCGCGGCCTCGAGGACCGTGGCGCGCTCGGCGTCGCTCCGGTAGATCGGCACTACGACCACCTGGTGAGGCGCCAGGCGTGGCGGCATGATCAGCCCCTGGTCGTCGCCGTGCACCATGATGATCGCGCCGATGAACCGGGTCGAAAGGCCCCACGACGTCGTCCAGCAGTGCTGGAGCGCGTTGGACTGGTCGAGGTATTTGATGTCGAAGGCCTTGGCGAAGTTCTGGCCGAGGTTGTGCGACGTGCCGGACTGCAGCGCCCGCTTGTCGCCCATCATCGCCTCGATCGTGTACGAGTGGAGCGCGCCGGCGAACTTCTCGGCCGACGACTTGACGCCGCGGATCACCGGCACCGCCGCCTCGTTCTCGGCGAAGTCCGCGTACACGTCGATCATCTGGCGCGTCTCGGCCTCGGCCTCCTCGTAGGTCGCGTGGGCGGTGTGGCCCTCCTGCCACCAGAACTCGAGCGTCCGGAGAAAGAGCTTGGTGCGAAGCTCCCAGCGAACCACGCTGTTCCACTGATTGATGAGCACGGGCAGATCGCGGTACGACTTGATCCACTGCGCGTACGCGTGGCCGATGATCGTCTCCGACGTCGGCCGCACGACCAGCGGCTCGGCCAGCTCCTCGCCGCCGCCGATCGTCACCACCGCCAGCTCGGGCGCGAATCCCTCGACGTGCTGCTTTTCCTTCTCCAGAAACGATTTCGGGATGAAGAGCGGGAACGCGGCGTTGACGTGGCCGGTGGCCTTGAAGCGCCCGTCGAGCGCCGCCTGGATGTTCTCCCACAGCGCCCAGCCGTAGGGCTTGACGATCATGCAGCCGCGGACCGGCGCGTAGTCGGCCATGTCGGCCCGCAGCACGAGCTGGTTGTACCACTCGTTGAAGTCTTCCGCTCGGGTCGGCAGGCTCTCGGCCATTACACGCGCTCGAGGATGTGGACTCCGCGCACGCGGTCGACGAGGTACATCAGCCCGCGGTCGTCCACGAACACGTCGTTGCTGCACACGCGCGTCGAGCCCTCCGGCGCCGTCGGCACGAAGTGCGCGACCTCGCGCGGTGCGTGCGGCCTGGCGATGTCGACGATGCGCAGGCCGTTGGCGAACCACGCCACCGGAATCTCGGTACTGGTGATCGTCTCGACCGGCTGATGGCACCCGGTCATGTCCGGCTGCGGTCCGTCGCCGATCCCCTCCACCTGGAAGCTGGCGAACGGCACGGGTTTCTTCTCGTCGGTGATGTCGACCAGCCACAGGAATGCCGGCGGCCCGGGCTCGAGCTTGGCGACGTCCTCGTCGGCGACGAGCATGACTCGCCGACCATTCAGAGGGAACGGCACCGGCAGCGCCGTGTGCGTCGGCGTCAGGAACGGCGGGCTCCAGTCCAGCCCCGAGACGAAGCGCGGCTTCGCAAGATCCTCGACGTCCAGAATGACGAAGCCGCCGTGCCAGTAGCTGACGTAGAGCCGGTTGCCGACCCGGATCGGGTGATGGCAGCGGTGCTGCCGCCCCGACCACGTGGGGGTCTCGCCGCCGGCTGTCCACTGCCCCGGCATCCACCAGCGCCCCACTTCCTGGGGTCGGCTCGGATCGGCCAGATCGAGGATCAGCATGATGTTGCCGACGTAGCCGTCCATCTCGGGCGAGAGGTAGGCGTAGCGCCCGTCGAAGGTGAACCGATGCACGCCGGTCCCGCCGGAGCGCCAGAGCGTGATCTCGCGCGGCCGGCTCGGCGTCGACACGTCGTAGATGCCGAGCCCGCGCGGCGGATTCGGCGACGACGGCTGGCCGCCGTGGGCCTCGCGGTTCACGAGCATGAGGCCGTTGGCCGCGCGGACCTTGTGCGAGTGCGTGCCGGTGGGCACCTCGATCGCCGCGAGCTGCCGAGGCTTCGACGGATCGCTGACGTCCACGATCGTCGTGCCGTGGGGTGCTTTCATGTGCGCGATGAACGCCACCCGCCCGTCGACGACCACCTGCCCGCCGCCGGCGCAATCGAAGTAGCCGACCTGTCGTATCCCCCTGGCACTCACGCCGTTACCGCTCATCTCGTCTCTCCTTCACGGGTCTCTCTCTCTCAGGCACGCGGCCGCGACGCTCAGGCGGCTTCGACGGCGGGCCGAACGGTCTCCGCCACCAGCCCGAGCAGCTCCATCATCCGCCCCAGATCCGGCCGGCGGAATTCGACGAGGGTGTGACGCACGCCCAGGCGCTTGTACTCGCAGAGGTGATCGACCACCGCCTGCTTGCCCTGGGCGACAAGCTCGTCGCTCAGGCCGAAGCGCAGCGAGATCTCGAGGGTCTCCCAGGCGCGGCCGTGGGTCGCGGCCGCCGCGCGAAGCTGCGCCAGCCCCTCGCGGAACTGGGCGACGCTACGCGGCGACGCGTGCCAGCCGTCGCCCAGGGTGACGACGCGACGGAACGCGGCCGGGCTCGCGCCGCCGATCCAGATCGGCGGATGCGGCTTCTGCACGGGCCTCGGCGCGAAGCCGATGTCGCGAAAGCTGAGGGCCTCGCCCTCGAAGCGGGGCGAGTCCGACGTCCACAGCTCCTTGAACACGCGCAGGGCCTCGTCGCCCCGCCGGCCGCGGGCGTTGAACGGTGTTCCGAGGATCTCGAGCTCCTCTTTCCACCACCCCACCCCGACTCCGCAGATGAGCCGTCCGTTCGACAGGGCGTCGATGCTCGCCAGCATCTTGGCCATGAGCACGGGGTGGCGGTGGCCGAGGATGAATACCGACGAGCCGAGACGCGCCCGCCGGGTGCACACGGCCGCGGCGGCGAGCGCGGTCACCGCCTCGAGGTACGGCCGCTCCGGAGGATGCGGAAAGCTCCCGCCGCGCCCGTAGCCGGTGCTCACCTTCGGGATGACGACGTGATCGCTCACCCAGAGCGAGGCGACGTTCAGCCGCTCGGCCTCGCGCGCGAACGTCACCAGCGCGTCGCCCATGGTCTCGGGCGCCTGGGTTGTCGGGAGATGACAGCCGATTTCCATTGTCTGGATCCTCTCGGGCCGCTCCGTCGTCCGGACCGCCGCAGTGTACCAAGACTCCCGGCGGGGACTGGCGTATAGTACCCCGCCATGACCCAGTCAAAAGAATTCCCACGCCCGTTCGCGACACTTCCCGAGATCCGCCGCGCGGCCCGGGCGCGCCTCGCCCGCGAGGCGTGGAACTTCGGCGACGGCGGCAGCGAGTCGGAGGCGACGCTGCGCCGCAACCGGCGCCACCTGGACCGGCTCGCGATCGCGCAGAACGTCCTCGTCGACGTGCGCGAGATCGACCTGCGCACGAGCCTGCTCGGCGTGCCGCTCTCGGCGCCGGTCGGGGTCGCGCCGATGGGCGGCCTGGTCCTCTTCCATCCCGAGGGAGACGTCGAGATGGCGCGCGGCGCGGGCAAGGCCGACACGCTCCAGTGGCTCTCCGGCGCAACCGGCTGGCCGGTCGAGGACGTCGCGCGGGCCGGCGGGGCGCCGCAGATGTTCCAGCTCTACCATCACGGCGACCGCGGCTGGGTGGGCGAGCTGCTCAAGCGCGTCGAGTCGTCCGGCTACAAGGCCGTCGCCCTGACCGTCGACACCCAGCACTACAGCCGGCGCGAGCGCGACATCCTTGCGCGCTGGAGCCCGCGGAAGGCCATGGAGGTCGCGCCCAACCCGCGCGGCCCGTTCCACGATTACCAGATGCGGCTGACCTGGGCCGACGTCGAGTGGCTCATCAAGACGACGAAGCTCCCGGTGGGGCTCAAGGGCATCATGACCGTGGCCGACGCACGGCGCGCGGTCGAAATGGGCGTGCGCCTCATCTGGGTCTCGAACCACGGCGGGCGGCAGCTCGATCACACGCAGTCCTCGATCGAGGCGCTGCCGTCCATCGTCGAGGCGGTGGCCGGGCGTGCCGAGGTCGTCATCGACGGCGGCTTCTCGAGCGGCACCGCGGTGCTGAAGGGACTGGCGCGCGGCGCCAAGGTGGTCATGCTCGGGCGCACCTCGCTCTGGGGGCTGGGCGCCGACGGCGCCGAGGGCGTCGCCCGTGTCTTCGAGATTCTCCGTGAGCAGATGCACATCGCGATGGGACTGTGCGGCCGCACCAAGATCGCCGACCTCACGCCCGATCTCATCTTCAGGGCGGACTGATGCTTCGCTGACGGGGGCACCGAGCAGTGCATCGGCCACGAGTCACAACGGAGGTGACGTGATGGCGCAGCTATGGACGCGTCGGCAGGTCCTGACCCAGATGGGCATGGCAGCGGCAGCGGTTCACACTCTCGATCCCCACGAGCTCTGCTGCACGGTTGCCGCACACGCGCAGACGGCGAGCAAGGATCTCTTCGAGCTCAAGAAGGTGGGGGACGGCGTCTACGGCGCCATCGCGGCGACCCGCTACAAGGTCAACTGCAACGCCGCGGTGATCATGACCGACGACGGCATCATCGTCGTCGACTCGCACTCGAAGCCCTCCGCCTCCCGCATCATGTATCAGCAGATCCACGGCATCACCAAGAAGCCCGTCATCAAGGTCATCAACACGCACTTCCACTGGGACCACTGGCAGGGCAATGAGTCGTACGCGGCGACGAACCCCAAGCTGGAGATCATCGCCTCCGAGAAGACGAAGGAGAACCTCACCAAGCCCGATGCGGGCGTCGGCGGCATCCCCTATATCGAAAAGCAGATCGCGGCGCTGCCGGGCGAGATCGACAAGCTGAAGGCCGACATCCAGCAGGAGTCGGATCCCGCGAAGAAGGCCAACCTGGAGTCGAACCTGCAGCAGGCCGAGTCGTTCCTGCAAGAGCTCAAGTCGATGAAGCCTACGCTGCCGACGCGGACGGTCGCCACCACGCTGACGCTGAAGGAGAACGGTCGTGAGATCCAGCTGCACGTGCTGGGCCGCGGCCACACCAACGGCGACCTCTACACCTATTTGCCGAAGGAAAAGGTGATCGCGACCGGCGACGCGCTGATCGACTGGATGCCGTTCCTGAACGACGGCTACCCGGAGGACTGGGTCCAGACCCTGGGCGCCGTCGACAAGCTCGACTTCACCCACATCATCCCCGGCCACGGCGAGGTCCTGCCCAAGAGCCATGCGACGTTCTTCCGGAGCTATCTCGCCGACCTCATCGCCGCCGTGAAGAAGGCGTCGTCCGACGGCGCCACGCTGGCCGAGATGCAGACGAAGATCGGCGACCAGCTCGCCTCCAAGTACGAGGCCGGCATGTCCAAGTATCCGGTTGGACGGTATCGCGACCGGGTCGGTCAGAACGTCGAGATGGTGTACAAGAAGGTGATCCAGAAGGCCTGAGGGATTCCATGGCGACGACGGCACCGGTCGTGAACGAATCGGCGCCCGCGGCCGAGTACGCGCGGCTCGAAGAGCGCATCATCGCGCGCGACCAGACGGGCGCCAGTGACGTGCTCTACCGGCTCATGAAGCAGGGCCGGCCCGTCACCGAGATCACCCGCGAGACCGTGCGCATCCACGCGCCGTACACGCACGTGCCGTACCACCAGCGGCTCGACGACGGCATCGTCAAGTTCGTGAACAACGATCACTGTCTCTTGAGCGAGCGGGTCGGGCTGCCGCTCCGGTCGATGATCCGGCCGGAGCTCGCCTGGCTGCCGATGGCCCAGACGGTCTGGTACATGCCGACCGGGCTCGATCCGTGGAACCAGCTCATCGGCAAGGCGCCGGGTCACTACACTCGCCTCTACGACATCGAGGTGAACACCACGCCCCCCTTGCCCGAGCGGCACTGGCCCGACCAGGCCCCGGTCCAGGTGGAGGGCGCGCTGCGCGAGCGCCTCAATCACTGGCTCACGCTCGTGCAGCGCGGTGAAGTGCTCGAGTCGTATCGCGTGTTTCTCGGACTGATGCAGGACGTGCCGAACCGGCGGCACGTCCTGGCCCAGCTCGCGTTCGCCGGGCTCATCGACGTGCAGGATCGGATGTGGCACAACCGCTCGTACACGACCGGCCACAAAGGTTACCGGGCCCGCGCCACCATCGAGCTCGGCGACGCGATCGGCTGGGACCAGGCTCACGACGTGCTCTACGCGGGGGTGCCCGACATCGCGGTGGGTCCGCGCTGGTACTCCTGCTACGAAGTCGGCTGCAACGTGGTCCAGAGCCTGCTCGACGGCCGCGACGCCGAGCTGCTCCGCCAGGAGATGCCGCTCACCCCGGCCGAAGAGGCGATGCTGGTCGACGTCATCACGCGGCAGCGCGAGTTCTCGGTGATCGACGCGGTGGTGGCGCTGCTCAAGGCCGGGCGGAGCGCGCGGCGGATCCTCGACGCCATCCAGATCGCCGCCGCGCAGGTGATTCTCGAAACGGGCGAGCCGAACAACTACTCGATGGCGCAGCACGGCTACGAGTACTGCAACACGGTCGGCTGGTTCTACGACTCCTTCAACCATCCGCATCGGCTGAAGCTGCTCTTCGTGGCCGCGCTCTTCATCAATCGCGGCTCCGAGCATCAGGCCAACACGCCGGGCAACGGCCGCCGCACCATCGCGCCGCCGCAGGGCT